>JAKPBM010000119.1 GCA_029778935.1 Bacillota bacterium
CCGTAGCCGTGATGCTCTTATTCGTCCAGACCTCGATGGTCAGTTTGTCGTGGTCCACCGCATCGCCGACGCGGGTGTTCTCGACCACGTAGTTGGCCTTCAGCACGGGAGAGAAAATGGAATCGACGGGAATCAGGCCGATGACCTGCTGCTGGGACGCTTTGTTTTTCTCCGCAGGCACATAGCCGCAGCCGCGGTTAAACGTCAGCTCCATGGAAATGCGCCCGTCATCCGCCAGCGTGCAGATGTGCTGTTCGGGATTTAAGATTTCCACTTCACTGTCGCCGAAAATGTCGCCGGCGACCACTTCCCGCTTGCCCGAAGCCTCGATATACATGGTCTTGGGCCCTTCTCCGTGCATCTTGGCCACAATCGCTTTCAGGTTCAGCACAATCTCCGTCACGTCTTCCTTGACGCCGGGGATCGTGGAGAACTCATGCAGAACACCTGCGATTTTGACCGACGTAATAGCAGCTCCCTCTAAAGAGGATAACAACACTCTGCGCAGCGAGTTGCCCAGAGTGGTACCGTAACCCCTCTGCAGTGGCTCTACGACAAATTTCCCGTAGGAACCGTCTTCCGCCATTTCCACAGTTTCAATCGTTGGTTTCAAAAACTCTATCATACATACCCTCCAATTCATACCGGGTGCCTACGCCCGGCTGACTATGCTCTTGGCCTATCGAGGGCGATAAGCTCTGCCAGCCCGGCCGAAATAAGGCCGGCTGCGCAAAGCGCCAGGTATCTTCGCACCAGCTCGATTATTTGGAGTACAACTCAACGATCAGAGTCTCTTCGACCGGCAGGTCGATATCCTCGCGGGTGGGGAACTGTACGATTTTCGCCTCATAACCGTCGGAGCTCTTTTCGATCCAGCGGGGTACAGGCTTGGACTGGTTCGCCTCGACCAGGCTCTTGAACTTGTCGCTCTGCCGGCTCTTTTCTCTCAGGGCAACCACATCGCCGGGCTTTACGAGGTAGGAAGGAATATTGACCTTTCTGCCGTTGACCGTAAAGTGAGCGTGGTTGACGAGCTGCCGAGCCTCGGCGCGCGACATCGCAAGACCCATGCGGTAGGCAACGTTGTCAAGGCGCATCTCCAACAGCTTCAAAAGGTTCTCGCCGGTAGCGCCCGGGATCTTGGTAGCCAGCGTGAAGTAACGTCTCAGCTGCTTTTCGGAAACGCCGTAGAAACGGCGGGCCTTCTGCTTTTCCCGGTGCTGCATGCCGTACTCGGAAAGCTTGCGGCCGCGGTTCTGTCCGTGCTGACCCGGCGCATAGGGGCGAACGTCAATGGCGCACTTGCTGCTGTAGCAGCGGTCGCCTTTCAAAAACAGCTTCTGGCCTTCCCGGCGGCAAAGCCGGCAGACTGCGTTCGTATATCTTGCCATAGCTCTGTGTTACACCTCCAAATATCCCTTCGCTTACACGCGGCGGCGCTTCGGCGGCCGGCAGCCGTTGTGAGGAATCGGGGTGACGTCCTTAATCATGGTGACTTCCAACCCGGCTGCCTGCAGAGCCCGGATGGCAGCTTCGCGGCCGGCGCCGGGGCCCTTTACGTACACTTCGACGGTCTTCATGCCGTGCTCCATAGCGGCTTTGGCAGCCGTCTCGGCAGCGCTCTGGGCGGCAAACGGCGTGCTCTTTCTGGAGCCGCGGAAACCCAGCCCGCCGGCGGAGGCCCAGGCAACGGCGTTGCCGGCCGTGTCGGTGATGGTCACGATCGTATTGTTAAAGCTGGAACGGATATGGGCCGCGCCCTTCTCGATGTTCTTTCTCTCGCGGCGGCGGCGGGTAACCGTTGTCTTCTTAGCCTGTGCTTTAGCCATGTTTTACAAGTCCCCTCCCTTACTTCTTGTTGGCGATGGTCTTTCTGGGACCCTTGCGGGTGCGCGCGTTGGTCTTCGTACGCTGACCGCGCACAGGCAAACCTTTCTTGTGGCGCTGGCCGCGATAGCAGCCGATTTCAATCAGGCGCTTGATATCCAGAGCGATGTCGCGGCGCAAATCGCCTTCGACACGGTAGTTGTGGTCAATCTGTTCACGGAGGCGGGCAATTTCCTCGTCCGTCAGATCTTTCACGCGTGTATCGGGGTTAATGCCGCAAGCTTTCAAAATGTCGTTCGAAGTTTTCCTGCCGATGCCAAAGATATAAGTCAGGCCAATTTCAACCCGCTTGTCTCTGGGCAAGTCGACGCCGGCAATACGTGCCATAATTGTGCACCTCCTGTGTGTTAGCCCTGTTTCTGTTTATGCTTGGGGTTATCGGGACAAATAACCATGACTTTGCCTTTGCGGCGAATGATTTTGCATTTGTCGCACATCGGCTTAACAGATGGCCGTACTTTCATAATACCCACCATTTCTCCGGCAGATTATTTTTTGCGTATCCCGGCGTTCCGCTGCCGGACAGAAACCGGGCACATTTATTTTCCCAAGATTTTTGCAACTTATTTAGACCGCCAGGTAATCCGGCCTTTGGTCAGGTCGTACGGCGACATTTCCACCGTCACCTTGTCTCCGGCCAGGATTCTGATATAGTTCATACGCAGTTTTCCGGAGATATGGGCCAAAATCTTATGTCCGTTGGCCAGTTCCACCCGGAACATTGCGTTGGGCAATGCTTCTATGACGGTACCTTCAAGCTCAATAACGTCGTCCTTAGACAAAGTAACTCCTCCTTTGAAGACACTCGGCGCGCATTGCGCTTTCTCCGCATGGTTGCCAGCTTCCAGAATCTTCTGCAGAATCTTCCGCAAGCCTCATAATAGGCCGGCATTATTCCGTCAACAGTTCGGGTTCCCCCGAAGTGATCAGAACAGTGTGCTCATAATGAGCGGATAGCGACCGGTCGGCCGTAATGACCGTCCATCCGTCGGCAAGGATAAATACCTGATGGGTTCCCATGTTGATCATCGGTTCGATGGCAAGCGTCATCCCCGGCAACAGCCGAACCCCTCTTCCGGGCGGCCCGTAGTTGGGAATGGAGGGGGCTTCGTGGAGTTTCGCGCCCACTCCGTGGCCCGTGAAGTCCTTGACGACGGCATATCCGTTGGCCTCCGCATACGCGCCGATGGCGTGGGAGATGTCGGAAAGCCGCTGGCCCGCTCTGGCCTGTTTGATGCCCTCATAGAAGCTTTGCTTCGTAACCTCTATCAGACGCAACGCATCCGGCGACACTTTGCCGACGGCAAACGTGGCCGCCGTGTCGCCGTGATAGCCGCCGATTTCCGCGCCGACATCAATTTTCACAATGTCGCCCTCGACCAGCCGCCGCTTTCCGGGGATGCCGTGAATGACTTCCTCGTTGACCGAAACGCACACAGCAGCGGGAAAGCCGTTGTAGCCCAGGAAGCTGGGCTTTGCTCCGTATTCGGCCAGGACTTTGCGGACGATCTGGTCAATTTCCGCGGTGGTTACGCCCGGCAGGCAAGCCTTGCCGGCGGCGTCTCGCGCCGCGGCGGCGGCTTTTCCTGCTTGTCGCATCAGCTGTAATTCCTGTTCGGACTTAATGCTGATCATTGTATGCTCTCCAAAACTGCCTGCACCTGTCTGTACGTATCTTCGACGCTCAACGTGCCGTCGATGTTCCGTACCAGGCCCAGCGCCTCATAGAACGCTTTTACCCCGGCTGTCTGTTCGTGGAACACGCGAAGGCGGTTTCGGACCGTTTCCGGCTTGTCGTCCTTGCGGATCACAAGGGCGGCGCCGCACTTGTCGCAAACGCCTTCCACTTGCGGTCTGTTGCCGGTCAGGTGATAGGACTGGCCGCAGGCGGGGCATACCCGCCGGCCGGCGGCTCTCGCCTCGATGACCTCGTCGGGCACTTCGAGGGAAATCACCACGTCGGGCACAAACCCCATGGCCGAAAGTCGTTCTGCCTGGCGCACCGTGCGGGGAAAACCGTCCAGAATGCAGCCGTTGCTGCAGTCGGGCTGCTGCATCCGTTCCAGAAGAAGGGCAATCACCATGTCGTCAGGCACCAGCTGCCCTTTCTCCACAAAACCTTTCAAAACGGGGCCGTCCGGATGGTTGGAAGCAATCGCATCCCGGATGAGGTTGCCCGTGGAAACGGCCGGGATACCCAGGCGTTCGCTCATCAACGAAGCCTGGGTCCCTTTTCCCGAGCCCGGCGCTCCAAAGAGAATGATTTTCATGATAGTATAGCCTTCTTTCTCCCTGTCTAAAACGCCTTAGTCCAAAAATCCCTTGTAGTGGCGCATCAGCATATGCGACTCCATCGCCCGGACGGTTTCCAGTGCCACGCCGACTACAATCAGCAGGGTCGTACCGCCCAGAGCCATGCCGCCCAGGTTGCTGTCCAGCGCGCTTGCCAGGATCGGCAGAACGGCTACCAGGGAAAGGAACAGTGCGCCCATCACCGTAACATTCTTGAGCACGCGGGTGATGTAATCCGCCGTCGGGCGGCCGGGCCGCAGGCCGGGGATAAAACCGCCGTTGCTCTTCATGTTATTGGCGATCTCAACGGGATTGAACGTAGCGTAAGCATAGAAGAAAGAGAACGCGATGATGAAGATGATATACAGGACAATATACAGGGGCGACGGCGCCTGCGTTACCTTCAGGAAGCCGTACCAGAACGTGCCCTCCGCCGGCGGCGTGAAGAAGGACGCGATAATCGCCGGCAGGCTTACGATGCTGGACGCGAAGATAACGGGCATAACGCCGGTCATGTTGACTTTCAGCGGGATGAAGCTGGACTGGCCGCCGTAGACCTTCCGGCCCACAACGCGCTTGGCGTACTGCACGGGCAGGCGGCGCTCCGCTTCGCTGACCCAGACGACAAAGCCGACCATGACCAACGCGATGGGGATCATAATCGCGATGATGGCGATCGCAAGACCGAGGTTCTCCGCGTTGGAAACATAGTTCACCGCGCTGGAAACATACGCAGGCAGACGAGACAGAATACCGGCAAACAGGATCATGGAAATGCCGTTGCCGATTCCCTTGTTGGTAATCAGCTCGCCAAGCCACATCACCAGAGCCGTACCGGCGGAGAAGGTCATGATGATGATGATCGCCGTCCAAACGTTGTTGTTGACGATGACGTTGTAGCGGGACAGCGTCAGATAGTAGACAAAGCCCTGAATAAGACCGATCGCAACGGTCGCGTACCGGGTGATGGCGGCCTGCTTCTTCTTGCCTTCCTCGCCGCCTTCCTTGACCATCCGCTCCAGCGAGGGAATCGCCATGGTGAGCAACTGGACGATAATGGAAGCGGTGATGTAGGGTCCGATGGACAGGGCGAAAATCGTCGCCTGCTGGAAGCTACCGCCGGTGAGCATGTTCAAGTAGCCGAGAAAGACCGTGCTGCCCGACTGGGCAAACGAGCCGAACATGGCCTGCAGGCCTTGCTGGCTAATCATAGGAATCGGAATGACGTTACCAAGGCGATACAGAAAAATGATGAACAAGGTAAAGAGAATTTTATTCCGAAGATCCTCGATCTTCCATGCGTTCACCATCGTCTTAAACATTTATATCACCTCGACTTTTCCGCCTGCCGATTCAATCTTTTCCTTTGCAGTCTGCGAAAAAGCGGAGGCCTGAACCGTCAGCTTTTTCGTGAGTTCTCCGTTGCCGAGAATCTTGATGCCGTCGTTCAGTCTCTTCACAAGGCCGGCTTCCATCAGAACCTCCGGGGTAACGACGGTGCCGTCGTCGAAGGCTTCCAGAGCCGACACGTTGACGCACGTGTAGACCGTAGCGAACTTGTAGTTGTTAAAGCCGCGAGCGGGCAGGCGGCGGTACAGAGGCATCTGGCCGCCTTCAAAACCGGGGCGAACGCCGCCGCCGGAGCGGGCCCACTGGCCCTTGTGACCGCGGCCGGCGGTTTTACCGTTGCCGGAGCCAATACCGCGTCCCTTGCGCTTGCGCTCTTTCACAGAACCGACGGCGGGAGCCAATTCGTGTAATTTCATGGTGCAACCTCCCTATTCCGCTTCCTCAACCGTAACAAGGTAGGCAATAGAGGCAATTTTCCCGCGGGTTGCCTCGTTGTCCGGTTGGATGGTGGTGTCGTTGATTTTTCTCAAGCCAAGAGAGTGAGCGGTGGCAATGTGCTTTTCGAGCCGCCCGTTGAGGCTTTTAACCAACGTAATTTTCACGTTTTTCATGCCTAGCGCTCCTTAACCCTGAATTTCGGTGACGGTCTTCCCGCGAAGCCGTGCAACCTCCTCGGCGTTCTTCAGCATTTTCAGGCCCTCCATCGCGGCTCTTACCACGTTGACGGGGTTGTTGCTGCGCAGAGACTTGGTACGGATGTCGCGGATACCGGCCATTTCACACACCGCACGGACGGGGCCGCCGGCGATAACACCGGTACCTTTCGGGGCGGGCATCAAAAGCACCTGCGCGGCGCCGAATTTGCCGATAACATCATGGGGAATCGTGGTGCCGGAAAGGGTCACCCGGTGCAGATTCTTCTTCGCGTCCGCAATCGCCTTGCGGATGGCATCCGGCGTTTCCGTCGCCTTGCCGATGCCAAAGCCCACAAGACCGTTTCTATCGCCGACCACTACAAGAGCGGAAAGCTTCATCGTGCGGCCGCCTTTAACCGTTTTGGAAACACGGTTAATGGATACAACGCGTTCTTCGAGTTCGACGTTCGAAAGATCAACTTTTAAAGCCATGCTTTTCCTCATTCTCCTCTCGTTAGAACACAAGGCCGCTCTCGCGGGCGCCTTCCGCCAGTTCTTTTACCCGGCCGTGATAGAGGTAGCCGCCTCTGTCAAACACGACGGTTTTGATGCCTGCCGCCAAAGCGCGCTCGCCGACCAGCTTCCCGACAGCGCGGGCAGCCGCCTTGTTGTTGCCTCTGCCCTCGAAGGAGCGTTCCGTAGTGGAAGCGGACACCAGGGTCCGACCAGATACGTCGTCGATAATCTGCGCGTAAATATGATTGTTGCTTCTGAAGACGTTGAGCCGCGGGCGGGCAGCGGTGCCGGAAATGGTGCTGCGCACTCTGCGGTGGCGTTTCAGACGCTGAGCATTCTTGTCAACTTTAGATACCATTGCCTGTACACCTCACTTACTTCTTGCCGCCGGTCTTGCCTTCTTTGCGGCGGATGACCTCGTCGACGTACTTGATACCCTTGCCCAGGTACGGCTCGGGCGGACGCACGCCGCGGATTTCCGCCGCCAGCTGGCCGACTGCCTGCTTATCAGCGCCAGAAACAACAATCTTGTTGGGCGCCGGAACTTCAATCGTCACGCCGTCGCGTTCGGGGATTGTTACCGGGTGGGAGTAGCCCACGTTCAAGACAAGGTCTTTCCCCTGCTTGGCGGCGCGGTAACCGACGCCGTTAATCTCCAGTTCTTTCTTAAAGCCGGTGGTAACACCGGTCACCATGTTGGCCACCAGCGCGCGGGACAGGCCATGCAGCGCACGGACCTTCGGCTCGTCGTTCGCGCGGGTAAACCGCACGGTGTTGCCTTCGACGGTCACGGTAATCGCCGGATTGATAGGGCAGGACAAAGTCGTCTTCTGTCCTTTGACAACGACCACATTACCCTGTTCGACGGAAACGGACACGCCCGCCGGAACCGTAATGGGTTTTTTTCCGATTCTAGACATGCAGTATCCTCCCTTACCAGACAAAGGCCAAGACTTCGCCGCCGATATGCAGCTCTCTGGCTTTCTTATCGGTCATGATGCCCTTGGACGTGGAAATGAGGGCCGTGCCCAAGCCCTTCAGCACCTGGGGCATATCGTCCACGCCGGCGTACACTCGGAGACCAGGCTTGGAAACGCGGCGCAGGCCGGAAATGGCAGATTCCTTGTTGGGACCGTATTTCAAAGTGATGCGGATGGTGCCCTGCAGGCCGTCATCGATCACCTGGTAGTTCTTAATATAGCCCTCCTCGAGGAGGATTTCGGCAATTGCCTTCTTAGCCTTGGATGCGGGAATGTCTACGATATCGTGGCGATACGCGCTGGCATTCCGGATTCTTGTCAGCATATCGGCAATCGGATCAGTAATATTCATCTTGCAGCCTCCTTCTTGCTTAATACGCCCGCTGCTTACCAGCTCGCCTTGCGCACGCCGGGAATCTGACCCTTGTAAGCAAGTACACGGAAGCAGATGCGGCAAATGCCAAAGTCACGCAGATACGCATGGGGTCTGCCGCAGATTTTGCAACGGTTCTTAGCCCGGGTCGAGAACTTAGGCGGTCTCTGGTTACGAATGATCATGGATTTCTTAGCCATTTGTTAACTCCTCCTCAGGCCTTCTTCGCAAAGGGTGCGCCCATCATTTCCAGCAGCGCACGGGCTTCTTCGTCGGTGTTGGCCGTAGTGCAGATGACGACGTTCATGCCCCGGATCTTATCGATCTTATCGAAGTCGATTTCGGGGAAGATCAACTGCTCCTTCAGGCCCAGGGAGTAGTTGCCGCGGCCGTCAAACGCATCGGGATTGATGCCGTGGAAGTCGCGCACGCGGGGCAGGGCGACGTTAAAGAGCCGGTCCAGGAACTCGTACATACGCTCGGCGCGCAGGGTGACCTTGGCGCCGATGGGCATGCCGGCGCGAACCTTGAAGTTGGCGACGGACTTGGTGGCCTTGGTGATCACGGGCTTCTGGCCGGTGATCTGGGCCAGGTCGGAAACGACCGCGTCGAGAATCTTGGCGTTCTCGCGGGCCTCGCCGGCGCCGACGTTCACGACGATTTTATCGATCTTCGGAACCTGCATCGGGTTCTTGTAGCCGAATTTCTTCATCAGAGCAGGGGCTACTTCGTTAACATATTTTTCTTTTAAACGAGACATGTGCTATTAGCCTCCTCCTCTTGTTATATGGCCTTCTGGCAGTGCTTGCAAACGCGGACCTTCTCGCCGTTTTCGATCCTGTGGGCCGGACGAGTGGGCTTTTTGCACTCGGGGCAGACACGCATGACCTTGCAGGCGCGGATAGCCGCTTCCTTCTTGACGATCTTGCTTTCTTCGCCCTGTTTGCGAGCTTTCTGGTGCTTGGTTACGATGTTGACGT
>JAKPBM010000052.1 GCA_029778935.1 Bacillota bacterium
GGAAAGTTCTTTGCAGGTATCGTGGATGCGGAAAATGTCCTCCCGAATGCTGTCGCCGTGAATTCTGACCAGCGTGTTGGTGTGTACGTACAGCATGGCGCAGTACACCACCAGAGATAGGGCCAGCAGCCAGGATAGTCCTCACGCGGGGCTACGTTTCTTCCTCATGTCCAGTCTCCTCTGTTACGGTTTTACGGACGCGGCGGGGCGGCCGGACCGTCGAAAGCGGGTTGGCTTTAACGGCCCTGCGCAGGCTGGCGTCGTCCAAGTGGGTGTATATCTCCGTGGTGGTCAGCTGCTCGTGGCCCAGGATTTTCTGCAGCTCGAGCATGTCCACCCCGTGCTGGTGCATCAGCGTTGCCGCCGTATGGCGCAGCTTGTGGGCGGAATACTTGGACGTGTCCAGCCCCGCCTCGCCGATGTGTTTTTTCACAAGCCATTTCACCGTCGCCGGGGAAATGCGGTGGCGGCGGCGGGTGACAAACAGCGCCTGTTCCCCCGGCGCGGCCAGTTCCTGCCGCACGGGCAGCCACGCCTGCAGCGCGGCCAGGCAGGCTTCGTTTAAGTATATCGTACGCTCCTTGTTGCCTTTGCCCGTAACCTGCAACGTGTCGCCCTTGATGTCGTTGACGTTGATCTGCACCAGTTCGGACACCCGCAGGCCGCAGTTTAAAAAGAATGTCAGGATGCAATAGTCCCGCTCCGCGTGCTCTCCGTCGACGTTTTCCAGCAAGGCGCGGCTTTCCTCTTCCGTCAGGTACTTGGGCAGGCTCTTTTTCTGGGTTGGCGAGTCCATTTCTGCCATGGGGTTGTAAGAAAGCTGCTGGGTCTTGACCGTTAAGTATTTAAAGAACGCCCGCAGGGACGATACTTTCCGCGCCCTGGCGGCCGGGCCTAAACCCATGGAGGGCTTTCGGCTGTTGGGGTGCACGGGCCGCTCGCTGCCCAGAAAAAACATGTACTCGTAAATATCCCCGGTGGTAACGGTTTTCAGCAAATCGACCGTCACGTCGTCGATGGGGATCTGGTCAAACTCCGCATCGGAAGGTACAAGCCCCCGGTGTTTTTTCAGAAAGCGTAAAAAGATCCGAAGGTCAAGGAAATACTCCTGTGCCGAACGGCGCGACTTGCCGCGGATGGTTTCCATGTAGGCCAGAAACCGCCGCAGCACTTCCGGCGCGCCTTCGTACCGGTCGGACATCCCCTTTCGCCTCCTTTTGCCTAACTTCTTCCCACATTATAACATTAAAAGCCGGGTTTGAAAAGACCCGGCAAAGCTGCTACATGGAAAAGCCCAGGGCCAGGGCCTGGAGGTTTCCTTCCAAAAGCTCCGGCCGTTTGGCGGAAACCACCTCTTTTAAAATGGCCGGCAGGGCCGAAAGGGGGCATAAATCCAGTTTCTTAATCAAATACCCGCAGAAAATCACGTTGGCCAGCCTGCCCAGCCCCATTTCCTCGGCCAGGGCGGTGGCGGGGATGGGATGGGGCTCGATGTCGCTTCGTACGGCGGGTTTTGCGACGATGGAGCTGTCGATATATATGCGCCCGCCGGGAACAACGGTTTTCTCAAACTTCTCCAGCGACGGGCCGTTCATGACCACCAGTTCCGTCGGCTCCAACACCAGCGGCGAGGCGATGAATTTGTCGCTGATCTGTACGGAGCAGTTGGACGTGCCGCCCCGCATCTCCGGCCCGTAGGAGGAAAGGTACGACACTTCCTTGCCAACATACATGCCCACGTGCGCCAGAAGCCGCCCCGCAAACTGGACGCCCTGCCCGCCGAACCCGGCTATCAGGATGCGGTGGGTGCTCATCTCTCCACCCTCCTGTCGCAGAACACGCCCAGCGGGTAATAGGGAATCATGTTGTCCCGTACCCACGCCAGGGCTTCCGTGGGGGCCAGGCCCCAGTTGGTCGGGCAGGCAGACAGCATCTCCACAATGGTAAAGCCGTAGCCCTGCATCTGATACGTGAACGCCTTCAACACCGCCTGTTTGGCCTTGCGGACGTTTTTCACGCAGTCTAATGACACCCGCTCGGCGTACGCCGTGCCCGGCAGGGTGGAAAGCATTTCGCAGATACGGACGGGAAAGCCGGCAATCCGGGGGTCGCGGCCGTTGGGCGTCGTCTGGGTCACCTGCCCCGGCAACGAGGTCGGCGCCATCTGCCCGCCGGTCATGCCGTAGATGGCGTTGTTGATGAAGATGACGGTGATGTTTTCGCCCCGGGCGGCGGCGTGCACCGTTTCCGCCGTGCCGATGGCCGCCAGGTCGCCGTCGCCCTGATAGGTAAACACGAGATTTTCCGGCCGCACGCGCTTGACACCCGTCGCCACGGCGGGGGCGCGGCCGTGGGGAGCCTGCAGCATATCGCAGTTAAAGTATTGATAGGCAAACACGGAGCAGCCCACCGGGGCAATGCCGACGGCGCTGCCCACCAGCCCCAGCTCTTCCAGCGCTTCCGCCACGATCCGGTGGGCAATGCCGTGGGTGCAGCCGGGGCAGTAATGGGTCTGCGCGTCGGTCAGGCCTTGTGTTTTCGTGAATACAACGGCCATGGTCAACTTCCCTCCCTTATCCGAGTAACTTGCTCAATGATCTCCGCCGGCGACGGCACGACGCCGCCCGTCCGCCCGTAGAAGTGCACGGGCTTCGCCCCGTTTACGGCCAGCCGCACGTCCTCCACCATCTGCCCCATGCTCATTTCCACGCAGAGCACATACTCCGCCGCAGCCGCCGCCTGCCGAAGGGCTTCTTGGGGAAACGGCCACAAGGTAACGGGCCGGAACAGGCCGGCTTTGACGCCTTTTTCCCGCAAAGCCAGAACCGCGCTTTTGGCGATGCGGGCGGTGGAACCGTAGGCGGTAAGCAAAACCTCGGCGTCGTCGGCGAAAAAGGTTTCAAACCGCGTTTCTTCCCGCTGAATGGCTTCGTACCGCTTATAACGCTCTAATACGAGCGTTTCCAGCTCGTCGGGCTGGATGTAGAGGGAGTTGATGATGTTGGGCGGGCGCTTGCCTTTTGTGCCCGTGACCGCCCAGGACTTTTCCGGAAGCGTTTTAACAGGTTCGGGGAACACCACCGGCTCCATCATCTGCCCCAGCATACCGTCGCCCAGAAGCATGACGGGCGTGCGGTAGCGGTCGGCCAGGTCGAAGGCCAGCACCATAAAGTCCGCCATCTCCTGCACGCTGTACGGGGCCAGTACGATGAGATGAAAGTCGCCGTGGGCAAGGCCTTTTGTCGCCTGGAAATAGTCCGCCTGGGACGGCTGGATGCCGCCAAGGCCCGGGCCGGCCCGCTGCATATTGATAATCACCGCCGGCAAGTCGCACCCGGCCAGATACGAAATCGTCTCCGACTTTAAAGAGATGCCCGGGCTGGAGCTGGACGTCAGCGCCCGCGCGCCTGCTGCGGCGGCGCCCATGACCATGTTCACCGCCGCGATTTCGCTTTCCGCCTGCACGTACACGCCGCCCACCTGCGGCATCCGCCGGGCCATGTAGGCGGCCACGTCCGTCTGGGGCGTAATGGGATAGCCGAAAAAGCCGCGGCAGCCGGCGGCGATGGCCGCTTCCGCCAGGGCTTCGTTTCCTTTGGCCAATACTTTCCGCGCCATGGTTACCTACCTTCCGTTACCTTTCCACCCGCAGCGCCACGTCGGGGCACATGACCGCGCACACGGCGCACCCGGTGCACTTCTCCCCGTCCAGCACTGCCGCCGGATGAACGCCTTTGCCGTTGTACCGGTCGGACGACAGCCGCAGCACTTTCTGCGGGCACACGTCCACGCACAACGCGCAGCCTTTGCACACCTCTTCCAGCACGGTCACTTTCGCCATACCGCCCCCTCCTTACATGGCCGGAAGCAGCGCGCCCGCCCGGTTTAAAAATATCCGAACGGGAAACAGCGCGCCGGAAATCTCCCCGGCCAAAACTTGCAGCCCTTCTTTCACCGCCGTAAAAGCTACTTTCAGCCCTGACAAACGCGCCAGCGCGTCGGCAAACCGTTTCCCGCGCAAAACGGTTTCCCGGGTCGTTTCCTCCCCCAGATTGGGGTTGGCCGCAATGTGGGTAAACCGCAGTTTGGCGGCCCGCTCGATTTCCGTCAGCCCGGCAAACGCTTCTTTCGGCGAAGCGGAAAAAGGGCGGTAGCAGTTGTAGACGTACAGCATCTCGTACCCCGCCGAGCAAATCGCCCCGGTAAACCGCCCCAGCGCGGCGGCGCCGATATCGTCGCCGCCCAGGTCGATGACGACGTGCTTTTCCTCGGCCTGGAGTGCCGCTTCCATGGCTCCCGTCAGCGCCGGAATATCGACGTTTGTGCCCGCATACGGCGGCGTAATCACATCAATGCCCATGGGCGTAAGCACTCCCGCCAGCTCCGACAGGCGGAACATGGGGTTGACCACGTCCATGTCCAGCAGCACCACGTCCCGCCCTTCCCGTTTGAGCCGAAGGGCGAAATTGGCGGCCAGATTTGTCTTTCCGCTTCCAAACAGGCCGGCAAAGATGGTGATTTTCGGATATATCATACGTTTCTCCTCACGATGGCAGTATAATTAATTAGTCTAACTAAGTATATGACGTTTTCTCGCCGTTGTCAAGGGAGTTTACGGCGTTTTGCCCGCTATATTTATCATAACCGCCTGCGGAAAGGTTATTCTTTCCTGCCGTTGCAAACGGCACAAAATAAAAAAGAAGGCGCCAAAAGCGCCTTCTTTATGTGTGTATTGCTGTTTTCGGCATAACGGGCTACTATTCCCTGCCCTATGCAAACAAGGGGGCACTTTCAAAGGGCTGCTTTCTCTTACGCATCTTCGCCGAGCAGGCCGTAATACCGCGCCGCCCAGTACGGCAGGGTGTAGAAACTGCCTAAAAAGAGATAGCTCTTGTCGTAGACCGACGGGTCGTGCTGGACGGGCTTATCCAGCAGCGTAAAGGGGCTGGAGTTGGACTTATGCGCCCGCCGCTCGTCCACGGGCAGAGGCACGTTGGCCTGAGGCGACTGGTCGGGTGCCGCGGGCATGACCAGAATATCGTTGCGGTGCAAATCGTACTGCGGCAGGGAGCGGTGCCACAGAGGCAGGCGGCGCATGGTCTCCAGCGCGTCGTCCAAAGGCACGTCCCGCCCCGTCAGGATGCGGTAGCCCAGGGTGTACATGGGGTTGGCTTCATACTGCATGTTGTCCCACCACTCGGCCAGGCCGTCCAGATAGAATTTCCTCTTATCCTCGTCCTGCTCCAGCTCCAGAAGGGGCCAGTAGGTCATGATGGCCATTTCCTCGTCGGAATAGTTGATGGCGAAGAAGTATTCCGCCCCGGGCAGCTCCCGGTGGGCCATGCGGTACAGCCGCTCCCTGTATTCCCGCAGGAAGTGGGCGTACCCCGCCCCGTTTTCGCCTTTGATAACGGG
>JAKPBM010000112.1 GCA_029778935.1 Bacillota bacterium
ATCATCTCCGGGTGATACGTTGTCAGCACGACAAACAGCGCCGGGCCCATAATGGCCATATAGAAAGCGAAATAGCGGAAAATGCGGATCAGGCTGGCGTAATACGGCCGGTTGTAGTAGTCCGCCGGATCCTGGAACGCTTCCATGAAAAGGAAGGGTACCGTCAGCACGAAGGGAGTGCCATCCACAAGGATAGCTACGCGGCCTTCTAGGATTTTCGCCGCCGCCGTGTCCGGACGCTCTGTGGAGCCGACGGTGGGAAAGATGGAAAACGGCTCGTCTTCGATCAATTGCTCGATATAGGCCGATTCCAGCACGGCGTCGATGTTGATGGTCTTCAGACGCGTCCGGACCAGTTCGACCAATTCCGGTTTGGCGATGTCCTTGATATATACCATGCACACGTCGGTTTTCGTCTGCTCGCCCAGGGTGATGCACTCCATGCGGAGGTTGTGGGTTTTCAGCCGGCGCCGGATGAGCATGGTGTTGACCCGCAGGGTTTCGGTGAAGCCGTCCCTGGGCCCGCGTACGACGGACGCGGTCTGGGGCTCGGCGATGCCGCGCTTATCCCAGCCCTTGCTGGCGATGATGAGCGCCTGGTCCGACCCGTCCAGAAGCAATGCGGAGTCGCCCGAAAGAACCGCGTCCACTACCGCCTGGCGGTCGGCCACCTGGATAATGTCGCTGGCGGAAAGGGACGCCGAACTGAGAAAGGCAAACACGCCGGGAAGGTTGACGCGGCCTTTCGCCGCAAACTCCCGGCTCATTAACGGGTGCAGTACCCCGTCGCGCAGCAGTGTTTCGTTGGCCAGCCCGTCAATGTACAGCAAAGCGCCGTGAAGGGAATAGTCCAGCCCGAAGGAAATGCGGCGGACTTTTACGTCGTTGGCGTTGCCGAGCATGCTTCTTACCATGGTGATGTTTCTGGTCAGCGACTTGGAAAGTCCGTCGTTTAAGTGGTTTTTTAGGTGGTCGGGCTTAAAATTCGGTGAAGGGGGCGGCGGCGGTTCCTTGTGCCAGGCGCGGTTCTGCAGCCGCCGCTGCCACCGCCGCAAAAGCCTGTATATCACTGAAAACATAGCAATCCTCCTGTTCCGTCCCGTGTAGTATGAGCGGGACTATGGGAAAATATGCTTGCCCGGCTAAAATGAAGAAACGCCGCAAAAAATCAGCGGCGTTTCAACTTGTGGCGTGATTTACTTCGTTTCGCTGCAGGAAGTATGTTTGTATGCGGGTACATGGCTTCCCGGAAGCTTTTTGCCTTTTCGGCAGTAAGCTTTTCGTCGACGGGCAAGTGTGCTTGAAACAGTTCGGGCAGTTTTTCAATCGGAAACCCATCTTCAAACCAAAGCTCTGAGCCGGCGTAAGGCAGAAGATATTCGTTCAGCGCTTCCAAGGGAAGAAGGTACAAATCCTGCTCGGGCAGGAAGGCATCCGCCAGACCGTAGGGCACGGACACTTTCCCGTCCACAACCGGATAGGCGTAGCTTCGCACCAGCGAAACCGGGTTGTTTACTGTTCCCAGGCTGCGCGCTTTCCGAATGGGGTTGCAGACGGTCACCGCCTCGCCCCCGCCGAGCGGCTTAAGTGTATTCCCTTGATCCGAAAAGCGGTGAAAGGCAACCAGCCACCGCTCCGCATCGGCCAGAAGCGTATATGCCGCTTCGGGAACGGCGTAACCGGCTTCCTCCGGCGGGATGAAGGGTGAATTGGGAACCGCATATACCGGCTCAACGGCCAGCTGTGCAATACAGATGTGCAATACGATAGGAAAATCCGTCTAAATAATATGTCTCCGGAAGGACAGACCGCACCGTTGCCGATACCCATGCGTTTTCGATTACTCCGCCTACGACAAAGCCAATATAGGTGCCGAAATCGGCCTGGGCACTGTGGTTTGCGAATTTTCTCCGCTAGGCTCTTTGGAACACCCGGCTGACAACAGCAAGATGGCAAGGGGAAGGAGAAAGACCCGATAGCGCTTCATGGAGATTCTCCTTTCATAGGCTTATAACTGAAATATACCAAGAATCCTGCATTTATCAAGAAAAAACCCGGCCGCATTGGCCGGGTTTTGTGGCTGAACGGATTCTATATTACGCCTCTTTCCAGAAGCCGAAGTAGCGGCCCATCCAGTAGGCAAGGGTATACACGTAGCAGCTTTCCACGTACCAGATGCCGCCGGAGTCCTCGTTGATGTACCGCCAGGGGTTGCGGTCGTACTTGGAGATAAACCGCTCGTCGGGCGGGAGCAGGAACGACGTCTCCTCATACCCGCCGGAAAGCTTCCGCACCGCCACGTCTTTCCGCCCAACCAGGCTTACGCCGGCGGCCAGACGGGACGGGTTCGTGCGGTACAGCCAGGTGGCCAGCGCTTCCATGTCGATTTCCTCGTCGGGGCAGGCGAGTTTGAACGCCATGTCGTAGAAGGGGTTGTGCTCGCGGCCGATGGACGGGCGCCAGCTCTTAAAGCCCTTGCGGTATTTTTCCTTGAGAACTTCGTCCTCTTCCAGGTCGATGAGGTTCCAGAAGGCGCAGGTGGCCAGCATGTGGTCGCCGTACATAATGTCCTCAAAGAGGTCGATGCCCTGGGCGATGCAGGCCTGGCAGAACCGGTCGTGGTGCTTGGCGGGCAGGTCGGCATAACCCATCTCCACCAGCTTGTCGTAGGCTTCCTGCCAGTGGCCTTTTTCGCCTAAAATGTGCATGGTGGTTTTTAGGAACATAAGGATTTCCGCCGAGTTCAGGCAGGCGTCCACCCAGCCCAGGCCGCCTTCGAAGTATTCGGGGCTCCAGCGGGCCCAGGTGGTGGGCTTGCCGTCGCACTCCAGCAGGTAGTAGCCGTTGTCTAAAATGTGCTGCATGGTGTTGCGGGCGGACATGCGGATGAGCTCGGCCAGCTCCGGATCCTTGGGGCCTAAAATGTCGTAGGCGTAGCGCATGTGCAGGAAGTGGCCGGTGATTTCGTCGCTGCTGGTGTCGCCTTTGTATGTAATGTCGTCGTCGGTGAAGCCTTCGTCCTTATAGAGCCTGGCAAGCCGCTCGGGCACGGGGTGGGAAGCGTCGATTTCCAGCCCGGCGATACCGCGCTTGCGGGAAGCCCTTGTATCCAGACAAACGGCTTTGCCGCCCTTTTTGCGGTAGAACAGGCCGTCGTCGGGGATGGGCTCCGGCCCCGCCATATAGCTTCTGGCCACAAAACCGTTGCCGCGGCCGGAAATGTTCATAAGCAGCAGGCAGGCTTCGCACGCCCGGGTGGCGATGGCGCGGACGTATTGGGTTTCGGGGTCGTCTTCGCCCTTTTCGCGGAGCAAAACGGCATAGTGGAAGATTTCGCCCAAAGCGAAGTTGGAGGTGAACTCGCCGTCGTTGTCGGAATGGCCGTAGAACACGCGGGAGGTTAGATCCCTCGGCTTATCCAGCTTCCGCTGGCTGTACATGCCGCGGCGGTCGACATAGCGCACACTTTCATCCAGCAGGATGTCGGCTTTTTCCTTCATGGAAAGAACTTTCATCTCAATATGGGTAACACCCTGCGCCGTTTTGACCCAAACACCGTCTTTTTCCGCCAGCAGCCCCTGCACGTCGTTATCTAAAAGGTCTCTGGGCGCGCTGAAGTACTGAATGACGTTTTCGGGGCGGGAAGCGTTTTTCTCATACCGGGTCAGGCCGGTGGATGCGCCCATCCAAACTACGCCGTCGCACTCCGCAAAGCACCGGTACTCGTTCTTCGCCGACGGAAGGGGATAG
>JAKPBM010000116.1 GCA_029778935.1 Bacillota bacterium
TCGCCCGTTTCGGGCCGTTTTCAAGCTGTTTTCGGGGTTTCGCCATCTATTGGTAAAGCGCAAGGCTTTACTTCTTTTCCACCCAGATGGGGTTCGTCCATGCCACCGTGTTGTCAAACCCGATGACCTTGGCCATGACCAGTTCGCTCTTGTCTGGCTCGTAGGCGCCTTTGGTGACGGGCACGCCCTGGCTGCGGATGGCCCAGCCGTCCACTGTCAGGGGCATAAAGAACTCGATGGCTTTCGCCGGCTCGCAGGTCAGGCGCACAACGCCCTGTTCGTCCACCCAGAAGTCGTGGATGACAGGGCCGGTGGAGGAATAGAAGCGGCCCTTGGCCAGAGCGTCGGCGATGGCTTCCTTTGAAAATTCGGGAGCGGACACGACGACCCAGCCGCCGCAGGCGGAATGGACGCCGTGGGTGTCGTCGGTGGCCGTGTTCCACAGCCACATGTTGTTGCGCAGGCAGTAATAGTAGAAGTGCTCGGAAAAGCCGTTGGCGCAGGCAAGTTCGGCGCCGTTGTTATAGATTTCCATGGCGAACAGGCCCGAAAAGCCGTAAACGTCCCGCTCGTAGTTCACCGACCACTGGGGATGGTTGAGCATAACCAGGTTGCCGTGCTTTTGCAAAAAGTCGATGATCTCCTGCACCTTTTCACGAAGCGACGACGTGGTCGCCCACTCGGGCGTCCAGCGCTGCCGCTGCCATACATAGCCGTCGGGCAGGGCGGCGTCGGTTTGGTAATCCGCTAAAATGCCGTTAAGGTGATAGGTGCGCTGCCGTGTGCTTTCGTCCACGTCATGGGCAAACGAGCCGCACCAGATGTCCAGCTCAATGCCGGGCAGCACAAGGAAATCCTCCCGGTCGTAGGCGGTGGTGTTGGTGTAGACGCAGTGGTCGGTTATGGAAACAAAGTCGTACCCGTTTTCCCGGTAGTGTTGGCACAGCTCCTCCGGGGATAGTTTGCCGTCGGAGCGGGTTGTATGGGCGTGGAGGCAGCCCTTGTAGTGCCTGCCGTTACGCAGAGGCGTTTTCTGGGCAAAGTACGGCCGCCCGACAGTGGGAATCACCTGCCCGGCCAGCGGTATTGTCTCCCTTTCCGGGTTCAGGTGCTGTACAAATTCGGTTGCCGGCCGGTTTGGCAACAGCTCGTCTATGTAGATGGGGTTGCTCCAAGCGATTTTGCCGTCGCTGGTGATGCATTCGACGCGGACGAACTTGGCCGACGGAGAGAAGGCCCATTCCGCTTCGGTTAAGCTGTCCTTCTGATCGGGCGAGAGGAACATTTTGCCCCGGTCTTCGTATTGGATAAACCGGATCCGCTCGCAGGGCGAGCAGGATATGTGAATGGTGCCGTTTTCCACGTACAGGTCGTGAATCAGCGGACCGGTGGTGGAATAGAAACTGCCTTCTTTGATGGCTTTGGCAATGGAGGGGATGGTCAGCTCGTCGGCGGAAACCATGATCCAGCCGCCGTAGTAATCCACGCCCAAGTGGCCGTCGTCCACCGCCACGCCCCAGATTTTCTTGCCGGCCCTGAGAAACGCATCCCACTGGTGCTCGCTCCGGCCGATGCCTTCGGAAAAGTGGGAGGTGTTGTTGTGGACTTCCAGCGCGGTAAGCCCCGTTAAGGGCAGCGCCGAGTCTTCGTACTGCCGGCTGCTGTTGGGATGGGAAAGAATCACCAGGTTGCCCGTGGCGTTGCCCCAGTCAATGAGCCGCTGCACCCGCTCCAGCAGGGTGCCCTCTTCCGTTTCGGGCACGTACCTTGCGTCGTGGGGCAGGCGGTTTGGGCACTCGGGATCGGCCAGGACAAACAGGATGTGGTAGGTCCGCGTGGGGTCCGCCGGCGTGCGCTCGGACTCTTTCGAGTTCACGTTGAACTCGGCGGCGGGAATCACCAGAAACTCCGGGTCCGAAAGCTGTGGAAAGTCGCCGTAAATCCGGTGGTCGCTGATGGCTACGAAGTCGTAGTTGGCGCGCTTGTACATGAGCGCCAGGTTGGCCGGGTCCACATGGCCGTCCGAGCGGTTGCTGTGGGTGTGCAGGTTGCCGCGCAGCCAGCGTTTACCCGTAAACGGGCGGTAAATACCCTCCATCGTCATCCCTCCATTGCTTTCTTCGTGTAAAGGAAATGTCTTTACAAACCTAACGCGTATTTCACAAACTTGACAAAGGCGTTTTTGCCTTCCTCCGTGCGCTTGAACACGCCGGCATCCTCCAGGCAGCCGGCAAACACGCGGCCTACTTCGCGTTTTAAGACCTCTTCCGCCTCGGCCCTGCTGGCGGGCTTTTCCTTCGCCGCGATTTCGTCAAACCAGGGCTTATGGGGCAGCAAATCGGGGTCTTCGGCAAAGCAGTCCGTATGGCCAGCCAACGTATCGGCCATGGCGGAGATGGCGTTTTTGAGCCGTGCCGGCAGCACCGCCAGGCCCATGACCTCAATCAGGCCGATGTTTTCCTTTTTGATGTGGTGCTTCTCCCCGTGGGGGTGGAACAGGCCCAGGGGGTGTTCCTCCGTGGTGCGGTTGTTGCGCAGCACCAAATCCAGCTCATACGCTTCGCCGCGCCGCCGGGCAATGGGCGTGATGGTGTTATGCGGCGTGTCGCCGGTAAAGGCCAGGATGTCGGCCGATTCGTCGGAATAGGATTTCCACGCAAGCAGAATCTGCTCGGCCAGATCCAAAATGGCTTTTCTGTCCGTGCCCGAAAGGCGGATGACCGACATGGGCCACTTGACAATACCGCAGGAAACGCCGCTGTTGGGCACGTCGAAAGCCTGCTCCACAGGCGCTTCCGCCATGGGGAAGCGGAACCGGCCGCCCTGGAAGTGGTCGTGGGTCAGAATGGACCCGCCCACAATGGGCAGATCGGCGTTGGAGCCGATGAAATAGTGGGGGAAAATCTGTGTAAAGTCCAAAAGCTTTTCAAAGGTCGCCCGGTGGATGACCATGGGCGTGTGCTTTTTATTGAGCGCGATGCAGTGCTCGTTGTAGTAGACGTAGGGCGAATACTGCCAATACCACTCTTCCCCGCCTAAGGTAATGGGCAGAATCCGGTGGTTGCCGCGGGCGGCGTGAGACACAGTCCCCGCATAGCCTTCGTTTTCGGGGCAGATGGCGCAGGCGGGGTAAGAGCTCTGCTTTTGCTTTTTCGCGTTGGCGATGGCCACCGGGTCCTTTTCCGGCTTGGACAGGTTGATGGTGATATACAGCCGGCCGAAGGGGCTGTCGTACTCCCACTTCATGTCCTTTCGGATGCGGTCGGTGCGGATATAGTTGGTCGCCTGGGAAAAGCGGTAGTACCAGTCGGTGGCTTTTTCGGGTGATTCATCGTACAGTTTGCGGAATTTCCCGATGACCACCGAGGGCGGCGGAGTCAAAACCGCCATCAGCTCGGTGTCAAGCAAATCCCTGTACACGGGGGTGTTGCTCTCCAGCCTGCCGTTTTTGTAGGCTTTTTCCAGCAAGGCGTCTAAAATCGGCTGGGGCGAAACAAGTTCACCCTGCGGGACGCCCTGGGACGGGGTCGCTTCCGGGAAAGAATCGCCGGGAACGTACTCCGACTCTCCCAAAACGGCAAGCAGCCGGTTGATGGCGTATATTTTGTCTTCCGGGGCGATCAGCCCTTCGGAAATGGCATATGCGACAAGTGCGTCGATAGAACGGCTGGTCTCCTTCATCATTCTACTCCTTGGACATTAAAACCCGTCGGGGTGGTTCTGATGCCAACGCCAGGCGTCGGCGATGATTTCCTCCACGGACGTGCGCACCGGCTGCCAGCCGAGCATCCTGCCTGCCTTTTCCGACGACGCCACAAGCCGCGCCGGGTCGCCCGGGCGGCGGGGCGCGATGATGGCGGGGATGCTGTGCCCGGTCACGCGGCGGGCGGCTTCGATCATCTCCAGCACGGAAAAGCCCTGGCCGTTGCCGAGGTTGAAGACTTCGCTCTCCCCGCCGGCCATGAGCCGCCGCAAAGCCAGCACATGGGCCGCGGCCAGGTCGCAGACATGGATATAGTCTCGAATGCAGGTGCCGTCGGGCGTCGGGTAGTCGTTGCCGAACACGGAGATGGCTTCCCGCTTGCCCAGGGGGATTTGCAGGATAATGGGGATCAGGTGGGTTTCCGGCCGGTGGTCTTCGCCGATGTTTCCTTCCGGGTCCGCCCCCGCCACATTAAAATAGCGCAAGGCGGTATAGCGGATGCCGTACGCCTTATCGCACCATTTCAGCATCTTCTCCATGGTCAGCTTGGTTTCGCCGTAGGGGTTGGTCGGCTGCGTCGGGCAGTCTTCGGTAATCACATCCACGTTGGCCTCGCCGTAGACGGCGGCGGTGGACGAAAAGACGATTTTGTCCACGCCCGCGTCGTTCATGGCCGACAGAAGTACTTGCGTGCCGTAGACGTTGTTGTCAAAATACCCCAAGGGGTCGGTCATGCTCACGCCTACCAGAGAGTTCGCCGCAAAGTGGATGACCGCCTCAATGGGGCAGGTCGAAAACACCTGGTTTAAAAACTTTGCGTCGCGGATGTCCCCTTTGAAAAATTTCGCCCGGGGATCCACGGCCGTTTCGTGCCCGGTCTGCAGATTGTCGACCACGGCCACATCGAACCCCTGCCGAAGCAGTTCCCGCACGCAATGGCTGCCGATATACCCGGCGCCGCCCGTTACCAAAATCATATGTTCAACTCCTTTGATATCCTTTGTACATTAACCAGTGTATGACCGGGCAACCTTCGTTGCCCATAAGAAAAAGCCTTAGTGCAAGGTTTTTTCCCTCGTAAGCGCAATCTTATTTTTACCGCCGGTTTTGGCCTCATACATGGCCAAATCGGCCAGCCGGAACAGTTCGTGGCTGTCTTTGATGTCCGGCGAAAGCCCCGCCAGGCCGCAGCTGAACGTAATCTGGCAGCCGTAGCGGGTCATGCACTCCTCCAGCATCTCCATCTGCATGGTTTCGCAGATTTCCTTTGCCCGTTCCGGCGGGATGCCTTCAAAGAGCAGCGTAAACTCCTCCCCGCCGTAGCGGAAGGCGATGACCCCGTCCCGTTCGTGTTTTAGAAGAATCTCCGACAGCACGAGCAGCACCTCGTCGCCGTGGGCATGGCCGAAGTTGTCGTTTAACAGCTTAAAGTCGTCCATGTCCAGCAGGGCCACCGTCAGGGGCTTTTCTTCCTTCCGGCACTTTTCCATCATGGCGGGCAGAACTCGGTCGAAAACCGTGCGGTTTAACAGCCCCGTAAACAGATCGTGCCGCAGCATCTCCTCCAAATCCACCTGGCTCTCAAAGGACGCCCGCAGGCAGGCCAGGTTGTCCCGGTTGAAGCGCATGAGAATGCGCGCCAGCATGTACGCCGACAAAAGCAGCACCATGGCCGCCCACATTTCCATCCACAGCTTCGGCCCGTGTTCCGCTATCTGCTGCACAGCAACGGCGCAGCAGGGAAGCAAAGCAAAGGAAACCAGGGATATGTTGCGCAGGATCTTCCAGTCGGAAAAGATGGTGGACACAAAAATCGGCAGTATAAACGAGCAGAACAAAACGACGATGCCGCTGTACACCAGGATGAAAAACACGCAGAAAAACACCAGCAGCAAAAGCACCACATACCGCCGCGTCTGCATGGTGCGCCGGCGCTTTTTCAGCCAGGCGTGCACGCCGGACGTGACGCAAAGCTCCACCAGAGCCGGCATCAGTATGTAGTTCCGCCAGAAGTAAAACCGGTCCGACTGTAAGTTGTCAAGGATCTTTCCCCAAAACCACCAAATAAGGACGAGCACAAAAAATTTCGCGACAAAGGCATAATAGCACGCCTTCACGATCTGCATGCACCATGCGTTGTGATTACTGCGGCGATGGACGACCACACAACTCCTCCTAGCGTTCTCTTTCTTATCAGCTCTCGTATATATTTCTGGTTGAGACTCGCTTGATATAATGCCTTTTCAGGGAAGATACAATTCCCAGCGCTGCAAACATGGTTACAACGGACGTGCCTCCATAGCTGATAAAAGGAAGGGTCAATCCAACAACAGGAGCAACACCCAGGTTCATCCCTATGTTGATATAGGTCTGGAACGTAAGCATCGCCGCCACACCGACGCACATGAGCATGCTGAACCTGTCATCCCGCATGGACAGGCCGTCGGCCACGCATTTTAAAATAATCGCCGTCAACAGCAGCAGAATGGCCAGCCCTCCGACAAAGCCCAGCTCTTCGCAGGCCACG
>JAKPBM010000118.1 GCA_029778935.1 Bacillota bacterium
GCAAAAGCTCCGTGTGCAGCTTCGACACGCCGTTGACCTTGTGGCACACGGCCAGGCAGAGCTTTGCCATGTGCACCCGGTCGAAGCTGACGGGCGCCATGGTCTCCGCCAGCTCCCGTTCGAAAACCGAGCTTAGCGACAGCCGGAACCGCCGGTCGATTTCCAGAATAATCATGTAAATCCGCGGCAGCAGGTGCTGTAAAAGGTAACAGGGCCAGGTTTCCAGCGCCTCGTTCATGACCGTGTGGTTGGTGTAAGAAAACAGCCGCCGGCACACGTCGAAAGCATCGTCCCAGGAAAAGCGCTCCTCATCCAGCAGGATGCGCATCATCTCCGCGATGGCGATGGCGGGGTGGGTGTCGTTAATCTGCACCGCGGCGTAGTCGGGTAAAGAGGGCAGCGGCAGGCCCAGCCGCTTCTGCCGCCGGATAAGGGCCTGCAGCGTGGCGGAGGTGAAGAAATACTGCTGTTTTAGGCGCAGGCTTTTGCCGGCGTTGTGGCTGTCGTTGGGGTACAGCACGCGGGAGATGGTTTCGGCCGATTCCTTTTCCGCCGACGCCCGCAGATAGTCGCCCCGCTGAAAGGCGTCCAGATCCACAAAGCCGGGGGATTTGGCGCTCCACAGCCGCAGCGTGTTGGCAAAGCCGTTTTGGTAACCCGAGACGGGGATGTCGTACGGCACGGCCAGCACTTTGCTGGCATCCTCCAGCCGGTGGCAAAGGCGGCCCGTTTCATCCACATATTCCACCACCCGGCCGTAGAAATACACGGGGTATTCCTCCGGCTGGGCCGCTTCCCAGACGAACCCGTCGGCAAGCCAGTAATCCGGCGCTTCCGTCTGCTCGCCGTTTACGATTTTCTGCCTAAACAGGCCGCAGTCGTACCGGATGCCGCAGCCGACGGCGGGAAGCCTTCGGCTGGCCAGCGAATCCAGAAAACACGCCGCGAGCCTGCCCAAACCGCCGCTTCCCAGGCCCGGCTCGGCCTCTTCCCTGGCCAGTTCGTCCAGGGAAATCCCCAGCTCGGCCAGCGCTTTCCGGTAAGGCTCCGTCAGCCCTAGCGCCAGCAGGTTGTTCTGCAGGAACTTCCCCGTCAGAAACTCCATGGAAAGGTAGTAAACCACCTTTTTCCGTTCCTTTTCTACCTGCTCGGAGGACGCTTTCCAAACCTCCATCAGCCGGTCCCGCACCGTCATGGCGACGGCCTGGTACCGCTGCTGGGGCGTCGCTTCCTCCAGGCTGCGGCCAAACTGCAGGAGGAGTTTGCGGACGATTTCTTCCTTTATGGTTTTTGGGTCGGCCGGGGACGCGTTCGACATGGGAAACCTCCTAAGGTGAATTGGCGGTCAGGCCAGCATCTGCCGGTACAGCTCCAGATATTTTCCGGCGGACTGGTTCCAGGAAAAGTCTTTGCGCATGCAGCGCCGCATCAGCTTGCCCCAAACTTCCCTGTTTTCGTAAATTGCAAGCGCGCGGCGCACCGTATAGGCCAGATCGTGGGCGGCGTAGGGCGCAAAGGTAAAACCATAGCCTTTTCCAGTATACTCGTTGTACGCCTCCACCGTGTCCGCCAGCCCGCCTGTTTCCCGCACAATAGGAACCGTGCCGTAGCGCATGGCGATCATTTGGGACAGGCCGCATGGCTCAAACAGCGACGGCATCAAAAACAGGTCAGCGCCGGCGTAAAGCCGGTGGGCCAGTTCGTTGTCATATGCAATGGTTGCCGAAATTCTGCCAGAATATACCATGGCAAGTTGCCGGAACATCTCCTCATAGCGCGGGTCCCCCGTGCCCAGCACAGCCAGCTGCATATTCGTTTCCCGCATCAGCTCGTCAACGCAATCGGCCACCAGGTCCAGCCCCTTCTGGTCAACCAGGCGGGAGATCATCGTCACTAGTGGCGTATCTTGCGAAACGGAAAGGCCCAGCCGGGCCTGCATATCCGCCTTGCAGGCGGCCTTGTTTTCCGGCCGCACGACCGTGTACCTTGCCGGCAGGAAGGGGTCTTTGCCGGGGTTGTACTCCTCGTAGTCGATGCCGTTGAGAATCCCCACGTAGTCCGCCGCGCGGTAGGCAAGGATGTTTTCCAGCCGCTCACCGTACTCGGGCGAAAGGGTTTCCCGGGCATACCGGGGGCTTACGGTGGTGATTTTGTCCGCATGCAGCAGCCCGGCTTTGAGCAGATTGGCCGAACCGTAAAACTCCAGCGCGTCGGGGGTGAAATACTCATCCGGCAGCATGGTCAGATGCCGCATCAGATCTATCGAAAACTGCCCCTGATAGCGCAGGTTGTGGATGGTGAGCACCGTTTTGGGTGCGGCTCTGTCTTTCAGCGCAACGGGCAGCAATGCCGTCTGCCAATCGTTGCAGTGGAGGATGTCCGGATAGAAATCGCCCATGCGGTCCAGGGCGGCCAGCACGGCATAGGCAAAATACACGTTCTTTTCCGCTTCAAACTCGCCGTAGCCGTAGATACCGTCGCCGAAAAACTCCTCGTTGTCGATAAAATAGACGGTCGTGCCCCGGAAAGGCAGGGAAAACAGCCCCACATACTTCTCCTTCCCGCCGACTACGACGGAAAAACTGCCGCAAAACCGCATGTCGGAGGTGTATTCGGCGGGAATCACACCGTATTTGGGCATGATCAGCCGGGCGTCGACGCCCAGCTTTGCCAGCGCCACAGGCAGCGAACCGACCACGTCCGCCAGCCCGCCCACTTTGGCAAAGGGAGCCGCTTCGGAGGATACAAATAATACGCGCATACTTCTCCCCCGCTACACAACCAGGCCTTTGGGCACCACGACCGGGTAGGACTCCTGCCCCATCAGGCGCTTGCCAAAGCGCACGACGACATTTTTGTCCAGCACCACGCAGTCTAACGTGACGTTGCTCTGGATGTAGGAATTCTGGTTGATAATGCTATTGGTCACAACGGCGCCCTCCTCCACCCGCACGCCGCGGAACAGCACGCTGTTTTCCACCGTGCCGTCGATGACGCAGCCGTCGGCCACCAGCGAGTTTTTCACCTTTGCGTTGGGGCCGTATATGGTGGGCACCTGGTCTTTCACTTTGGT
>JAKPBM010000128.1 GCA_029778935.1 Bacillota bacterium
GCTCGCGCATCTGTTCCGACCGTCTGACGGCGGCGGAGGCCCTGGAATTTGCCGAGTCTACGGGGCATAAGCCCACCTACTGGGACA
The DNA here is from genome assembly GCA_029778935.1 of Bacillota bacterium. GTDB lineage: Bacteria > Bacillota > Clostridia > Oscillospirales > QAMX01 > DUUG01. The sequence continues at coordinate 88 of JAKPBM010000128.1, forward strand.
ATTACCCCGTAAACGACATGGAAATGGTGGACGAACTGCACTTAATGCCTTTTTCCGGCCGGGAAGCGGGGCTGCATAAGGTCTCCGACGGGCTGGTAGCCAACCCCATGGAGACGGCGGAAGCGTCCCTGTTGCCCCTTTTAACGGTGGCGGACTATTTGTGGGACACGGAAGGGTACGACCCGTGGGAAAGCTTCCGGCAGGCTTCGGAAATTGTGCTGGGGAAAGGGTACGAAGACGACGCGGCGGTGTTTGCGCAGCTTTGCTACCGAAGCTGTTTAAACGGCAACGGGTTCCATTTCCGTTTTACCGCGCCCCACGGAATCCACCCCGTGTTTGACGCTTTGGCCAAAACGGGCGAACTTGCGCCGGTGAAAGCCTATCTGGAACAGGCGAAAACCGCTCTGGCGCGCCTAAAGACCTGTCCCAACGCGAAATTTCTGCGGGAATGCGGCCGCTTTCTGGACACTTCGGAGGCCTTCTGCGAAAGCGCGCTGGCTTTGTGGCGGGGGGACGACAAGCCGCTGCGGGCGTATTTGTACCGGGGCGAGGACGTGATGAAGTACGAAGCAAGACAGCTTCTGGATATTTTTGCAAAGGGGAAATTGGCATGACGACGCACATCGTAGCCTGGCGCTTTAAGCCGGAGTTTTCGGAGGAACAGAAAAAGGAACTGGCCCGGGAGATTAAGGCCCGGCTGGAAGCCCTGCCGAATGTCATCGACGGCATTGTGGAAATGTCCGTGAAAACGGAGCTGCTTCCTGCTTCCAGCATGGATTTGATGCTTTTCAGCCGGTTTGTCAGCCCGGAGGCGCTGGCCGCTTATCAGGTGCATCCGGCCCATAAAGAGGTAAGCCAGTTTGTCCGCTCGGTTGTCTGCGAGCGGGTGTGTCTGGATTACGAAGAATAAGGATAGAAAAAGGCTGACGGGAAACCGTCAGCCTTTAGTTTTTGCTTGCTTGTTCAGCAGGAGCGGGCAAGGCCGGCGCGGCAGCCTTACGAAAAGCAGCGCTTTACGCTTCAAGGCACAGGCGTGGTATTTTGGCATGCTCCAGCGCCGCCCAAAACTATAACCGCCGGCGGGGCGAACCAACGGGAAGGAACCCGCCATGGGTACGGCCGATATACTTCGCAACCGGCAGAAAGGGGAACCCGAACGGAAAACGGCTGATTCGGCTGATATGACCGGGGAATCGGCAGGAGGGAACCCGGTTCCGCCAGTACGGCCGGATTTTTTCGCAGACCCGTGCTGGGCGAACCTTCGGTCTTCCTGTATAGCGATATGATTGCTCCAGATATTAAACTGCCCGGTTCCGCCGGTACGGCCCCAGCGACGTTCATCCGAGGCGAACCCGTACATGAACCGGCCCGGTTTGCTTGCTCTTGCAGCAACCTGCACACCTTCCTGAAAACCGCATTTCGGCCAGGCTGCATTTCCCTGCCGGCGGGTTTTTCGGTAATGCGTCCGCCGCTTACTATAGTTTGCCCAAAGCGAACCAAAACGGCCGCTTACTCGTACTTTTTCCCGTATATCTCTTTTGCCCGCTGCGTGTACTTTTGAACAAATTCGGTTTTCATCCTGGTGTATCCGTCCCGGTCGTGCTCGAAGGGTTTCCATAGGGACAGTTTGAGCTGTTCATATGCCCCGGCGATTTCGGGATGGCCGTTTAGGTAGTCCCGGAAATACAGCTCGTCATGGTCGCCCAAGTTCCTTAGGTGCAGGTGGAACACCCGTTCGGCAAAGCCGTTTTCCGTGTAGCCTTTGTTAAAATCCATGCGGTTCGGGCTTTGGGCCATGCAAAGGTAGCCGTGCCGAAGCAAGAGGTAATAGATGGCACGGTGTTTTTCAAGCGGGGCTTCCACCAGAATGTCGACGATCGGTTTTGCCCAAATGCCGTTTATGGCCGTGCTTCCGATGTGGTGGATGCGGACGCCTTCGGGCAGGAACGAGAATAAAAATGCCTGTTCTTCCTGAAACCAGTCTTGCAAATACGCCTTGTGCTCCGTCAGCCGGATGGGGAACAGCTGCCAAAGCTCTTCCAGCGTCATCTCCGACAGGGGCTTGCCCACCAAAACGGCCTCCTTTCCAATGGCAACGGGATTTTCGCGAAGGTTACTTGCCAGCCCGGCGGGAAGCAGGGGCTGTGCTTTACTTTAGATTTTGCTTGCATCCCGCCCGTATACAGCCGCGTTTGCGCGGTGCCGGACGGGCAAAAAGCTCCGTCCGGCACAAAATTACCAATTTAAAAACTTATCACAGCCTGGCCCGTGTGTGCCCGGCTCGGCAAGCAAAGGGCATTTACGCCTGCCTGCTTCCTAGACAGGAAAGCCACGCCTTGTCCTCTTGGGAAACGCGCCGGGAATCGCGGATTTTCTGCGCCGTTTTGGCAAGCGTCTCGCCGTCCAGACGGCAGGCAAGCAGATACTCCTTCGTTTCCGCCGGGTGCAGGGCAAACAGCACGGACACCGCCCACGCAACAGCCATCTTGGCGTAATACCCGGGGTGGGACACGGCGTCCAGCGCGGCAAACGCCCGGGGCAGGTCGGCCTTGTCCGTAAAATAGCAAAGCAGCATCACCACGGCAAAGCGGACGAAAAACTCCTTTTCGCTTACAAGATACGGCTCCAAAAACATCCAAACGGCTTCCTTTTCGGCCGGTTTCATCTTCAGTCCTGCGCAAAAGCTGTCGCACACGGCCCAGTTGGATATTTTCGGCACAAACGCCGCCGTTTTGGATAGTTTCTCGTCCAGAGGCAGCCGGGCCGCGCCGATTACAAGCCCTTCCAGAAGGATTTCCTCGTGAAAAGCCTCTTCCGGCGCCTCGTACCCGCCGGTTTTGGCAAGCTCCCGCGCGTACTTTTGCAAAGCGGGCAGGCGCACGCCCAAAATCCCCCGCGCGCCCGGCAAAAGCCCCGCCGTAAACTTTCTATACGGCTCTTCCGCAAGGGACGTAAGCTTTGCCCGTACTTCTTCCTGCCGCAAAGTCATGCAAATTTCCTCTCCAAAGCCAGCAGGGCTTCTTTTATCGGCAGGCCGCTGCCGTAGCCGACCAGCGAGCCGTCGGAGCCGATGACCCGGTGGCAGGGGATTAGGATGGGAAGCGGGTTGCGGTTGTTCGCCATGCCTACGGCGCGGAACGCCTTCGGCTTGCCCACCGCGCGGGCAATGTCGGCGTAGCTTCGTGTTTGGCCGTAGGGGATTTCCCGCAGGGCCTGCCACACCGACTGCTGAAACGGCGTTCCTTGAGGGGTCAGGGGCAGGGCAAAGGCCTTCCTCTGCCCGGCGAAATACTCCGTAAGCTGTCTTTTGGCTTCCAGAAGCAACGGCGTGGGCGTTTCGTCGAAAGCTTCAAACTCGCCGGAAAACAGAACGCGCGTTATGGCGTTATCCTGTTCTTCCACGCACAAATTGCCCAGAGGGGTCGGCACAAGGATACGGGGCACGGTAAACGCTCCTTTCCTAAGCGCGAAGCAGTTTCAGTTTTGTCAAAAGGGCGGCGATTTTCCGCCCGCCGGGGAAGAGCAGCACGTCGTCCCGGTTCAGCCCGCGGATGAGCAGCAAGAACACGCCGTAGAACGCTGCCGAAAGGAAGATGGACAGTATGGTCGCCAGCCGCTCCGGCAGAACCGCGGCGAGCAGCCAGCAGCTCACCGCGCTGAACACGCCCATGGCGAGGCTGGCCAGGGTCGGTTTTGCCATCAGCGAGAAGAATCGGACGGAGAGGTTGGCTCTCTTTTTGATAAAGGTCATGTTCGAAGCGAACATGGTGATGTAGCAAAGCAGCGTGCCGATGGGGGCGCCGTAGATGCCGATACCTTTGGTGCCCACGAGCACGTAGTTGGCCGAGAGCTTTACCAGGCTGCCCAGCATCAGCGAGTAGATGGGCAGGCGCATGTGCCCAAAGGACTGGAGCATGGCCGTGGTCAGCGATGCCAGGCACACCCAGAAGGAAGCAACGCCCAGAATCCGAAGCAGCGGAGTTGTTACGGCGATTTCCGACAGCCGCGCCGGGAACAGAAGCCTTTGAATCGGCTCGGCCAGCACCGCAAGGCCCACCGCGCAGGGGGCCGCCAGCACGGCCACGAGCTTGACCGCCCGGGAGGACATGTGAATCAGGCGCTTGGTGTCCTGTTTGGCGCGGACGGCGGAGAGAGCCGGGACGATGCTCATGTTCAAGGACGCGATAATGGACGGCGGCAGATTGAACAGGGTCTGGGCATAGCCCTTGTAGCCGCCGTACGCCGCGTTGACGGCTTCCTGGCTTAAGCCAAGGTGGGACAGCCGGTCGTAAATCAGAAACAGGTCCAAAACCCCCGTAAGGTTTACCACCATGGAGCCGACGGCCAGCGGGATGGCGATTTTCCAGAAAGAAAACACCAGCTCGCCGGAAGAGCGCACCGGCCCGCCCCGGGTTGAAAGGGACTTGGTGAACCTGTAATTATATGGCAGGTAGAAGATGGTGATGACCACAAGAAAGCCGGCCAAAGTACTCAGCGTCGTTCCGAAGATGCCGCCGGCGGCCACATATTCCGGCCCTTTCCCCAAAGAGCGCACCCACAGGGCTATCCCGATGCCTGCGGCAAGCTTCACGATGGATTCAAACACCTGAGAAATGGCGGTGGGCGTCATTTTCTGCAGCCCCTGGAAGTAGCCGCGGAACACCGACATGACGGACAGAATCAGCACGGCGGGGGACAGGGCCATGATGGAGTACACCGCCGGCGCGTTGTCAATCTGGATGGCGAAAGCTCGTCCGCCAAAGAACATAAGCAGCGTGCCCAGCAGGCCCACGACAAACATGGAAACAAGCGTCAGCCGGAACAGCTTGCACACTTCCGCAAACCGGCCCACGGCGTAGCTTTCCGCCACCATGCGGGAAAGGGCCAGCGCGCCGCCGGAGGCGCAGACGGATAAAATCAGCTGGTATATCTCATAGGCCGAGCTCAAATAGCCCATGCCCTCGTCGCCCAGTATGTTGGTCAAGGGGATTTTGTATATGACCCCCACCAGTTTTACGAGCATGTTGGCCAATATTAAAATGATGGCGCCGGACGCCATCTTGCTGGTTCGCTGCTGAACCAAGAAGAACACTTCCTTTAAGGTAAGATAAAAGGGTAAAAATTCCGATAAGCCGCAAACATTGTAGCACAGAACGGCCTAAAATGCAAATAAATCCGCCTAAATTTACAATTCCGACACGTTCGGAAAACGAATCGGAAAAATTTTAGCGGCAGTAAACTATGTTGTTGACAAATGTAAACAGCTGTGCTATATTGTGTTTACAAAAGTAAACAGATGGATGTGATTCGCATGGATACCAAAAGCATCAACCTTACGGAAGCGGAATGGCACGTGATGGAGTGCCTGTGGGAGAAAGCGCCCCAAAGCGGGCGGGAAATCTGCGACGCGATGGCGGAAAAAATGGGCTGGAACCGCAGCACGACGCTGACGCTTTTGCGGCGGCTGGAGGCCAAAGGGGCCGTGGCCAGCGGCAGCCAAGGAAGCTTGAAAACCTTCGCCCCGGCCTTGAACCGGGAGGACGCGGCCCTTAGAGAAACGGCCGACTTTCTGCAGCGCGTCTACAACGGAAGCGTGAGCCTGATGGTCAGCGCATTGACAAAGAAGCAATCACTGTCCAGAGAGGAATTGGAGGAGCTGTACGCGCTTTTGAGGGAAATGGAGGGAAAACCGGATGGCGATGGTTGATTGGATCTTTACCTCATCTGTCCTGACCGCCCTGGTCATCGGTCTGCGGTACGCCCTGAAGGGGAAAATCAGCCTAAGGTTGCAGTATGCCCTGTGGGCGCTGGTGCTGCTGAGGCTGTTGATTCCGGTGAATCTGTTTCCAAGCCGCTTAAGCATCCTAAACGTCATGGAGCGCACCGGCCCCCTGGCGGCGGAACCCCGGCCTGCGGAGCCGGCGGGTCTGCCCGTATTGCCCATCGCGGAGGAAATCCCGGCTGCGGCGACACCGGCGGGTACGGCCGACCTGCCAAAACCGGTAGCCGCCGGGGAAGGAAAGGCGCCGGCAACGGCGGTTGTGCCGGTATCAGCGCCGGATAAAACGGGTTTTGCCGTGAACTGGCAGAAAGCCGCTTGGTATGTCTGGCTGGGCGGGGCGCTGGCGGTGGGCGTTTGGTTTGTCGGCTGCAACCTGCATTTCTGCCGGAAGCTTAAGAAAACGGGGAAACCTTACGCGAATCAGGATGGCAGGCCGCCGGTGTTTGTGACGGACGCCGCGGAAACGCCGTGCCTGGCGGGGATTTTCCGCCCGCGGATTTACGTGACGCCGGAGGTGGCGGGCAACCCCACGCAGATGGAGCATGTGCTGACCCACGAGCGGACCCACTATTACCACGGCGACCACGTCTGGTCGGCGCTCAGAGGGATTTGCCTGGCGCTGCACTGGTACAACCCGCTGGTCTGGTGGGCCGCCATACTGTCCCGCAGGGACGCCGAACTGGCCTGCGACGAAGCGACGCTCAAACGGATCGGAGACAGCCGGCGGGCGGAGTACGGGCGCACGCTGATCAGCGTAAGCTGCAACAAGCGCCCGGGGTTTCTGCTCTCCGCCGCCACGATGACGTACGGAGGGAAGAGCATGAAAGAGCGGATTCTCCTCATTGCCCGAAAGCCGAAAACCGCGGTGTTTACGCTGGTTGTTGTGATTCTGATTGCAAGCCTGTTTGCCGGCTGCACCATGACCGGGCCGAAGAAAACGCCGGC
>JAKPBM010000137.1 GCA_029778935.1 Bacillota bacterium
AGCCGCATGCACAAGGCTTTAAACTGATCCCTGTCCTCCGCCAGCTCGATGCTTTTGCTCTTGGTGCCCAGCAGTTCCACGCCCAGTTCGGCCAGAACGCCGCTTTTTTCCAGCTGTACGGCCAGATTCAGCCCCGTCTGCCCGCCGATTCCGGGCAAAATCGCGTCGGGCTTTTCCTTTCGGAGGATTTTGGTCAGAAACTCCGCCGTTAAGGGTTCTAAATAGACCCTGTCGGCCACGGTGGTGTCGGTCATGATAGTGGCGGGGTTGGAATTGCAAAGCACGACTTCGTACCCTTCTTCTTTTAAGGCCAGGCAGGCCTGGGTGCCGGCGTAGTCGAACTCCGCCGCCTGGCCGATGACGATGGGGCCGGAGCCTATGACGAGGATTTTCCTAATATCCGTTCTTTTCGGCATACGCTTCCTCCATCCAAACCAAAAAACGGTCAAAAAGATAGGTGCTGTCCTGGGGGCCGGGGGCGCTTTCGGGGTGGTACTGAACGGAAAACACCTTTTCCGCTTCGCATTCCGCCCCTTCGACGGTCTGGTCCAGCAGGTTGATATGGGTGACCGACAGGTCGGTCTTTCCTAAGCTGTCTGCGTCCACGGCGTAGGAATGGTTCTGGGATGTAATCTCGATTTTGCCGGTTTTGAGGTTTTTCACGGGGTGGTTGCCGCCCCGGTGGCCGAATTTGAGTTTATATGTACGGCCCCCGTAGGCCAGCGAAAGAATCTGATGCCCCAGGCAGATGCCAAACAGCGGCACTTTGCCCCGCAGGGCCTTCGCCGTTTCCACCACCGGCCATACGTCCACCGGGTCGCCCGGCCCGTTGGAGATGCAGACACCCGAGGGGTTCAGCCCTAAAATTTCCTCCGCCGGCGTGTTCCACGGCACCACGGTCACCCGGCAGCCTTTGGCGGCCAGGGAGCGAACGATGTTATGTTTGACCCCGCAGTCCACAAGCGCCACATGAAAGCGCGCGTTTGGCCCGCCCGCTTCCCATTTTGCTGGGCTGCTGACTTTGGAAACGGCGTCTTTAGGGATGCCGGTTTTCGCCAGCAGGGCCAGCCCCTCCTCTTTGGAGGTTTCCACCCCTGTAAAGAGAACCTTTTGACACCCCAGCTCCCGAATGGACCGGGTAAGCTTTCTTGTATCCACGCCGGAAACGCCCGGGATGCCGTACCGTTTCATCACGGAACCCAGGCTTTCCACGCTTCGGAAGTTGGACGGAAGGTCGTTATACTCCCGCACAATCAGCCCGCCGATGGTGGGGGTGTTTGCTTCGTAGTCCTCCGCGCACATGCCGTAGTTTCCGATCAGCGGATAGGTCATTACCACCGCCTGATACGTGTACGAAGGGTCGGAAAGGATCTCCTGATAGCCCACCATGGAGGTGTTGAACACGATTTCGCACACCTTTTCGCACACATCGCCGAAGGCAAAGCCGAAGTATTCGGTTCCGTCTTCCAGTATCAATTTCCGGTTATATTCCATCCACATAAGGGTCACCTTCCCCCGCAAAGTGAATTTCGCCTTCCGCCAAGGGTTCGTGGCCTGCCGTATGTCCTGCGGTCAGCAAAATTCGCCTGCCGCGGGTCTGTAAAGCAATTTACTTTCCTTGCTGAGCGCGTTGAAACGCCGCTTCGATAAAGCCTTTGAACAGCGGGTGGGGCCGGTTGGGCCGGCTTTTGAACTCGGGGTGGAACTGCACACCCACGAAAAACGGCCGGTCGGTAATCTCCACCGTCTCCACGAGCCTGCCGTCCGGCGACAGGCCGCCTAAGGTCAGCCCCTTGCTCTCCAGCAGCTCCCGGTACTGGTTGTTGAACTCGTAGCGGTGGCGGTGGCGTTCGCTGATTTCCAGCGTGCCGTAGCACCGTTCCATGGTGGTGCCGGGCTGGATGCGGCAGGGATAGGCCCCCAGGCGCAGCGTTCCGCCCTTGTCGATGTCGTCGCTCTGGCCGGGCATAAAGTCGATGACCTTGTGTTTGCACTGTTCGTCAAACTCGCCCGAGTTGGCGTCGGGGATGCCCGCCACGTTTCTGGCGTATTCGATGACGGCAATCTGCATACCCAGGCAGATGCCGAAATACGGCACGTTCTTTTCCCTTGCGTACTTGGCGGCGAGAATCATGCCCTCCACGCCGCGGCTGCCAAAGCCGCCGGGGACGATGATGCCGTCCATCCCGCCCAGCTTTTCCTCCACGTTTTCGGCGGTGATGCCTTCCGAATCGATCCAGTGAATCTCCACGCGGGTGTTGTAGACGTATCCCGCGTGCCGCAGGGCCTCCGCCACGGAGAGGTAGGCGTCATGCAGCCCCACGTACTTGCCCACCAGGCCGATATTGACGCTGTAGGGCCGGGATTTGATGCGCTCCACCATCTGAATCCAGTCGGCCAGGTCCGGTTCCGGCGCGGAAATGCCTAATTCCCGGCAGACAACGGCGGAAAAATTCCGGTTTTCCAGCATGAGCGGCGCTTCGTACAGGTTGGGAAGCGTGATATTTTCAATGACACAATCGGGTTTTACATTGCAGAACAAGGAGATTTTCTTCAAAATCCCATCATCCAGCGGCGCGTCGCACCGAAGCACGATAATCTTCGGGTTGATGCCCATGCCCTGCAGCTCTCTGACGGAGTGCTGGGTGGGCTTCGACTTAAACTCGTTGGAACCGCTTAAAAAGGGAACCAGCGTCACATGGATAAACAGGCTGTTTTCCGGCCCGACTTCCAGCGAAATCTGCCGCACGGCTTCCAAAAAAGGCTGGGACTCGATGTCGCCGATGGTGCCGCCGATTTCGGTGATGACCACGTCGGCGTCGGTTTTCTTGCCCACGCGGTAGACAAACTCCTTGATTTCATTGGTGATGTGGGGAATCACCTGCACCGTGGAGCCAAGATACTCGCCCCGGCGCTCTTTGTTCAAAACGTTCCAATAGACTTTGCCGGTGGTGAGGTTGGAGTATTTGTTCAAATCCTCGTCAATAAACCGCTCGTAGTGGCCTAAATCCAGGTCGGTTTCGGCGCCGTCCTCGGT
>JAKPBM010000211.1 GCA_029778935.1 Bacillota bacterium
GGTGGAGCGGGCGGTTTCCGTTCTGTGGGAAAGTAAAGAGATGCGAAGCTTTTTTATTTCCCTGTCGGCTCTGCTGGACGATTATCTCCGCTTCCATGGGGACGCTTGCGAAACACAAAAAACCGCTGAAGCATGTACCCCACCAGAAACATGGTGACGTCTGTCAACAGTTTGGCTAAAAGGTCGTTCAACTCCCGCACCGTATGCAGCTGAGCCAGCAGCCAGTTGCCCAAAAAAGCGATAAACGCCAGCATCATAAGATACCGGACGAGCCTCGCTCCCCTGCCTTTAGGCCTGGGCTGGAACACAATTTTCTCGTTAATGGTAAAATTGCATAAGCCGCCGCTCAAACGCCCTGTGGTAAACGCCAGGTGTATCGGCAGCGAGCCTGGTATGCTTGTGAACGCCACGCGGCTTAAAAAGAGATAGATGCTATAGTCCAGCGAACTGGACAACATGGACGACGCCGTGTACAATGCCCAGCGGGGCACACGGTCGAACTTCTCCCTCATCTGCTGCGTCAATGGCAGCGGCCCCTTTCGTGTTAAACTAATTCTAATTATATGAAATTTCACAGAAACGTCAATCTCTGCCAAAGGATGTGAATCTCATGCAAATTCTGTCCTTGAACGGCCCCTGGAAACTGTATTACGGCGCGGAAACGCCGGGAAAGGAAAACCCAGAAACGCTGGAAGACGCGATTCTGGCCGATTACGAAGCGGTGGACGCTGTCGTCCCCTGCGAAGCCCAGCGCGCTCTGGCGGACGCGGGGCGCTGGCCCGACCCCTTCTGGGACGAAAACATCTACGAGTTCCGTAAGCTGGAGTTTTACCGGTTCTTCTTCACGAGAACCTTCGATTACGCCCCCGTTCCGGAGCCGGGCCGCGTCGTCCTGCAGTTTGACGGGCTGGACGTGCTTGCCACGGTCTTCTTAAACGACCAAATTGTCGGCACGGCGGACAATATGCTTGTTTCACACGCCTTTGACGTCACCGGCGTGATTCAGCCGGGGAAAAACACGCTGACTGTCCGGCTGGACTCGGCGATGAATTCCCTGCGCGGCAAAGACATCCCCATCGCCGTCCACGGCGTGGAGCAGTTCGGCGAACAGGTACTTTTTCGAAAGCCGGGCCACAGCTTCGGCTGGGACATCGCGCCGCGGCTGGTGACGGCGGGCATCTGGCGGGACGTGAGCCTTAAGCTTCTGCCGCCGACCCGCATTACCCAGGCATACTTCGTCACCACCCACGCCGACGCCAACCGGGCGCACCTGCGCCTGAAATACACCCTGACCACCGACGACCCGTTTCTGGAGGATCTGACCCTGTCCGTTACGGGTGTATGCGGCGAAAGCCGATTCGGGTTTGAACGGAAAGTGGTCACCTTCAACGGGCAGGTGCACTTTTCCGTAGAGAAGCCCAAACTCTGGTTCCCCGCCGGCTACGGCGAGCCGAACCTGTACGACGTGACGCTGTCTTTGAAAAAAGGCGGCAAAACCATCTATTCCGAACAGACGCGCGTCGGCATCCGCACAGTCAGGCTGGACGCCGTGTTCAAAAAGGGCGACGAGGGGCGCTTTGCGTTTATCGTCAACAACACGCCCATCTTCGTCAAAGGCACCAACTGGGTGCCGCTGGACGCTTTCCACAGCCGTGACCTGGAGCGTACGGATAAGGCCATCGAGCTTCTCTGCGAATGCGGCTGCAACATGGTGCGCTGCTGGGGCGGCAACGTATACGAAAGCGACCGGTTTTATGACCTCTGCGACGAAAAGGGCATTCTCGTCTGGCAGGATTTCAGCATGGGCTGCGGCATCTATCCCAGAGACGAACAGTTCCGGAAAATCCTGGCCAAGGAAGCCGAAAACGTGGTCAAGCGCCTGCGCAACCATGCGTGTCTTGCCCTCTGGTGCGGCGACAACGAAAACGACTGCGCCTACTTCTGGGCGGGGCAAACCCAGCCCCATTCCCGTAGCAACCCCCTGACGCGGCAGGTCATCCCCGACGTTCTGGCCGAGCACGACCCCTACCGCCCCTACATCCCCTCCTCTCCCTATCTCACGCTGGAGATGCAGCGGGACACCGACGGGCCGGAGCAGCACAGCTGGGGCCCCCGGGACTACTTCAAAGGCAGCTTCTACCGCAATATCGACGCCCACTTTATCAGCGAAATCGGCTACCACGGCTGCCCCTCGCCCGAATCCCTGGCCAAGTTTATCCCCCAGGACCAGCTGGAAAACCGCCGCGGCCCGGCTTGGACGACCCACAACACCGACTACCGGGACGCGGGCGGGCTGCGCGGGTACGACCGCATCGAGCTGAGGGAAAAACAGGCGGAGGCCCTGTTCGGCACGGTGCCGCAGGACCTTTCCACCTTTGCCCTTGCGTCCCAGTTGACCCAGGCGGAGGCCAAGAAGTTCTTGATCGAAACCGCCCGCATCTTAAAGCCCCGCCGCATGGGGCTGATCTGGTGGAACCTTTTGGACTGCTGGCCCCAGATTTCCGACGCGGTGGTGGACTACTATTTTGCCAAAAAAGTCGCCTACGACTACATTACCCGCTCGCAAGCGCCCGTCTGCCTGCTTTGCGCCGAGGAGAAGGACAACTGCCACCAGATTATTCTGGCAAACGACGGCAACCGCTCCGGCTGGGTGCGCTATACCATCGCAAACGCCGAAACGGGCGTTTTAGTCGCCAGCGGGACG
>JAKPBM010000215.1 GCA_029778935.1 Bacillota bacterium
ACGCCCGTTTCGGCCAGTACGGCGAAGGGGTCCACGTCGGGGCCTTGCCGCGACATGGAGGAGGCAATCAGCAGATCCGCCCGCAGCGAAACAAGCTGTTCGGCGTTGGGGCTGAACATGTCGATGGCTTCTACCCCCGCACGCAGGCCCGCCACGTCGGTGCCGTACATATCCACGGCGACGATTTTGTCCCCCAGCCCCAGTTCCACGAGGATTTCCGTAACCGCGGCGCTGCCGCTGATGATCCGTTCCACTTTAGCGGGAAGCTGGATTTCCCGCTGCTCCCTGTCGGTAAACGATGGCGCCGCGGGCTCTTTCCCGCCGCAGGCCGAAAGCCCCATGATAAGGGCGCACAACAGCAAAAGGCTTGCTTTTTTCACCGTTTTTCCCCTCCGATTCTTCCGGAAGATTCGAACGGTTTCATTATACCACACCCGTCGTCAAACATCTACACAGTCGAAATTTGTCGAAAAAGATGCGAAATCTTTTTTAATCGAATCTATAGAAATGCGTTTACCCATATAGTATAATGAGATAGCATTGTATAATGAGATAGCATTTTACCGGGAGGGGTTTTCCATGCACGCTAACGACAAAGCTATCTTGCGGCGCCTTGCGGGCCAGGTGGCCGAGCTGGCCGCGCGGCCCGTCGAAGACGAAAAACGAAAACTCTGGTATGCTGTGAACTCTTTGCAAAAAGTACGCCCGCTGATTTTCTGCAGCCCGGAAAACAGCTGGCGGGAAATTCTCCCGAAAGAAAGCCTGCTCTGCGAGGACCGGCTGGCCAGGGACTGGGAGCTTCGGCTTCGGATGGAAATTTTCTGGGGCAGCCAAATGAACGACGACCGGGTGATAGAGCCGATCTTCCCGGTGTCATACGTTTTCCACCGCACCAACTGGGGCATGGAGGAAACCTACGAGCAGGTGGCCGAACGGGGCTCCTTCCGCTGGAAGGCGCCGCTGACGGACTACAAGGACATGGATAAGCTCCGCTTCCCGAAAATCACGGTGGACTACGAGGCGACGGAGCAACGGGTCCAGCTGGCCCAGGAGATCTTCGGCGATTTGCTCCGGGTAGGGGCGCGTTTTTCCTGTTCCTGGCATAAGGGGCTTTCGCGGATTGCCGCCAATTTGCGCGGGCTGGAACAGATTCTCTACGACATTTACGACTACCCCGACGAGCTGCTGCGGCTCATGGCCTTTCTCAGAGACGGCCTTTTGGCCGAGCTGGACTTTTTGGAGGAAAACAACCTGCTGTTTTTGAACAACCGGGGCGAATACGTCGGTTCCGGCGGCTTCGGGTATACAAACGAGCTGCCCGCCTCTGATTTTGCCGGCAAGGTGCGCACAAAAGACCTCTGGGGCTTTGCCGAAAGCCAGGAGACGGTGGGGATTTCTCCCGCGGCGTTTGAGGAGTTTGTCTTCCAGTTCCAGCTTCCGATTCTCGAACGATTCGGGCTGAACTGCTACGGCTGCTGCGAGCCGCTGGATTTGCGGTGGGACATTGTCAAGAAGACGCCCCGGCTGCGGCGCGTGTCCGTCTCCCCCTGGGCCGACTGGGCGCGGATGGCCGAACAGCTGCAGGACAAGTACATATACTCGCTGAAACCCAACCCGGCGGATATCGCGCTGCCAAACCTCGACGAGGAGCATATCCGGAAGGGCCTGCGGGAAGCGCTGAAAATTACGGAAGGCTGCGTGCTGGAAATCATCATGAAGGACGTCACCACCGTGGGCAACAACCCGCAAAACGTCGTCGACTGGTGCCGGATTGCCCGGGAAGAGGTGGAAAACTTTTCCATCTAGCAGCCGCAGCGTGCAGAAAGCAGGGGAAATTATGGAACTGACGTACGCTGTTGAACGATAACCCGGCGAATATTGAGCGGGAGCCGGAATCCATAATCCCCGCCGTTATGCGGCAAACGGCTGCATCCTCCACACAGACCGCTCCGCCCCCGTAACGGGAAGTACGAACCCTGCGCTGCATCCAGAAAAAGGGGCCGGGTACATACTGATTCGGCTTTTCTTAGTTTGACATACACACACGCGGAAAGGAGACTGCGCCATGTTTGAGGAAATTTCCCTTCTAATTCAAAAAGGCAAGGCTAAAGACGTCGCCGCTCTGGTTACGAAAGCGCTGGAGGAGGGAGCCCACCCCAGCGACCTTTTAAATGCCATGATCGCCGGCATGGACGTGGTAGGCGAGAAGTTTAAGAACAACGAAGTCTTCGTCCCCGAAGTGCTGATTGCCGCCCGGGCGATGAACTCGGGCCTGTCGGTGCTGCGCCCGGCGCTGCAGGCTTCCGGCGTGAAGCCTTTGGGCAAGGCCGTCATCTGCACCGTAAAGGACGACATGCACGACATCGGCAAGAACCTGGTCAAGATGATGCTGGAAGGCCAGGGCATTGAATGCATCGACCTGGGCGTCGACGTGGCCCCCGAGCGGGTTGTGGAGGCTGTCCGCGAATCCGGCGCCACGCTGGTCTGCCTGTCTGCCCTGCTGACCACAACCATGATGCGCCAGAAGGACGTTATCGACGCGTTAAAAGCGGCCGGCCTCCGGGACAAAGTAAAAGTCATGGTCGGCGGCGCCCCCATCACCCAGCAGTTTGCCGACGAGATCGGCGCCGACTGCTACACCAAAGACGCCGCTTCCGCCGCCCAGGCCGCCCGCGCCATCTTGGAGCAGCAGGCCGCCCAGGCGTAAGAAACTTACATAATCATACAAATCAAAAGGCACAGGCCGCCCGGTAAATACACCGAGCGGCCTGTACGGATACACGGGGTGTATTTTTGCTCTTTCGGCTCCGTCAGAATGCTTTTGCCGCCCAAAGAGCGCCCGGAAATCACCGCCTTAGGGAGGGCGACCGATGACGAACAAAGAACGCGCCTTAAACATCCTCCGCTATAAGCCGGTAGACCGGCTGCCCGCCGTCCACTTCGGCTACTGGGGCGAACTGCTCCACGAATGGGCTGCCCAGGGAAAAATCCCTTTGGAACTGGCCCGAAACTGGGGCGACGGCAACGATTACGACAAGGAACTGGACAAAATCATCGGCTGGGATTTCAACTGGCAGCATATGCGCGGCTGTTCCAACGGCCTGTACCCGGGCTTTGAGCACAAGGTGCTGGAAGTGCTGCCCGACGGCGCCCGCCGGGTGCAGACATACACCGGCGTCATCGAGCGGGTCTACCCGGGGGTTACCTCCATCCCCGCCGAGGACGACTATCAGCTGAAAGACCGGGAAGCCTTTGAAACCCTCTACCGCCCGAAAATGCAGTACCGGCCCGAGCGGGTCAACCGGGAATACTTTGCGTCCTTTTCGGCGGATACATACGACGTGCCGGTGGGCCTGCATTTAGGAAGCGTACTGGGCGACATCCGCAACATGACCTCCGTTGTCGGCATGAGCTACCTCATGTACGACGAGGACGAAACCCTCTTTGCCGACATTGTCGACACCTACGCGGAAATGCAGTACCAGTGCGTGGAAGAAATATTAAAAACCGGCGCGAAGTTCGACTTCGGCCACTTCTGGGAAGACATCTGCTTTAACAACGGCCCCTTAGTTTCCCCGGCGAAGTTCGAAGAATACTGCGCCAAGCACTACAAGCGCCGCACGGAGCTTTGCCGCAAATACGGCATCGACCTAGTTTCCCTGGACTGCGACGGCGTCATCGGCCAGCTCATTCCCATCTGGCTGGAAAACGGCGTCAATGTCATGTTCCCGCTGGAAGTGGGCACCTGGGGCGACCAGTTCGAAGCCGCCCGCAAGCAGTACGGCCCGGCCCTGCGGGGCGTCGGCGGTGTGGACAAGAAAGTGTTTGCCCAAGACAAGGCCGCCGTTGACGCCGAAATCGAGCGCATCAAGCGGCTGGTAGATTTGGGAGGCTTCTTGCCCTGCCCCGACCACAGGCTTCCGCCCGGCTCCAAGTTTGAGCTGGTGCAGTACTACGCCGAAGAAATCAAGAAAATCCGGCTGTAAGTTTGGTGAAGAACATGTCCGCAGAAATCGTACTCACCGTCCCTGCCTCCGCTAAAGGAAAGCGCTTGTCCGACTGGCTCATTGAGCAGGGGATTCCTTTCCGCGCCGACTGCGGCGGGCGGGGCACCTGCGGCAAGTGCAGGGTAACGGTGCTCGAAGGGGAGTTTGCCTTCGGCCCCACCGGAAAGCCCTATCCGCCCGATGAAGACGGGCAGATTCTCTCCTGCCGCGCCGTCTGCACAGGCCAAGAGGCCCGCATTCTCATACATACCCTATCCGGGCAGGGGCTGACGGCCCATGCCATGGGGCTTGCGGCCCGAAAAACCGATGTCGGCGACGAGGAGCGCTACGGCGTCGCTCTGGACATCGGCACCACCACCCTGGCCGCCGCACTGGTGGACCGCAAAACGGGCCATACTTTGCAGACCGCCTCCGCCTTAAACCCCCAGCAGCGCTTCGGCGCCGACGTCATTAACCGCATCCTGGCCTGCAAAAACGGCCATCTGGCGGAGCTGACGGCTCTTGTGCGAAAAGAGACGGCGAACCTGCTTTCCCGACTGGCCAAACACGCCCCCAGCGGCAAACTCCACGCCATGGCCGTGGCGGGCAATCCCACCATGCTGCACCTGTTTTGCGGCATCTCGCCGGAGGGCATGGGCGGCTACCCCTTTACGCCCGCGTTTACGGAAACAAAGCGCCTGACCGGGGCGGAAACGGGCCTGCCCGTTTCCGAAATCACCGTGCTCCCCTCCGCTTCCGCCTTTATCGGAAGCGACGTGTTGGGCGGCGTTCTGGCCTGCGGCCTTACAAAGGAAAGCAAGCCGTCGGTGCTCGTGGATTTGGGCACCAACGGCGAAATGGTGCTCTGCCATAACGGGCGGATGCTGGCC
>JAKPBM010000142.1 GCA_029778935.1 Bacillota bacterium
GCCGGTTTTCGTTTCCGGGGCCAGTGTAGCACACGGGTTTGGCGATGTCAAGGCGAATCGGTTTTGCGGGAAAGTTTGCCGCAACGGGCGGAAATGGGTATAATAAGGGAAAACTAAAAGATAAGGATGGTTTCTATGCCGTTAATTACCATTGAAATCCTGCCCCAGCCCTATGAAATGAAAAGGAGCTTGCCAAAGCCATCACCGACGAGCTAAACCGCATCACGGGCATTCCCAAAGAGGCCGTGACCGTCGTGTTCCATGAACAGCTGGCGGAAAACTTTGCCGTGGCCGGGGAAATGCTGTCGGAACGGGCGAAGAAGGGGTAACAGCCCTGGCGGGAAAGCCCCAGTGATACAGAAAAAAAGAGAAAAGGGCATATGGCCGGTTTGGCCATATGCCCTTTTTCTTAACTATCTATGCAGGCATCCAGTTTAGGCGGGCACCCAAGGGAACAGGTACTTCCGGTTTGCCCGTTTGGCGTTTTTCCGAAGCGGCAAGGTGCCGCCCTTACGCTCCGAAAATCTGAGCCGGTCGGGCTTACTCCTCGATGGCGGCTTTCTGCCGGACGATGGCGGCCAGCACGGCGGGGTCGAACTTGGCCTTGCGGTCGTAGGTGTACAGGCCGTTCTTTTCCTGCTCCACGTCGGTCAGCTGGGTGTAGCAGAAGGCGCAGATGCGCGGGTTCCTAAGCAGCGGCGTGACCAGCCCGCGGAAGCGCTCGATAAACTCTTCCACGCTCTTGGGTTCGTTGCCGTAGCCCCAGCCTTCCGGGTCGTTGGGGGCCCAGCGGGCGCCGCCGAACTCGCTGACAAAATAGGGGATGTTGGGGTCGTAGGTGTGCTTTTCGTTGTGGTTGATGAAGGGGATGCCGCCTTCGGCCAGGGCCTTGTAGTGCTCGACGAACTTGGCGGGGTCCTGCTCGTAGTCGTGGCAGTCGTAGATGTCCGTGCGCACGTGGATATAGCCGCTGGTGTCGATGACCGGGCGGGTGGGGTCCAGGCGCTTGGTGGCCTGATACACCGTTTCGATCACCCGGTTGTCCTGGCCCCGCTGGGTTTCGTTGAAGGGGCACCAGCCGACAATGCAGGGATGGCTGTAGTCCCGTTCGATGCATTCCATCCACTCGGGCAAAAAGTACGTCAGCGCGGCGGGGGTGGACACGTCCAACAGCCAGTTGGCGTGTTCGCCCCAGCAGAGATAGCCCAGTTTGTCGGCCCAGTAGAGGAACCGGGGCTCGAAGATCTTTTCGTGCAGGCGGGCGCCGTTAAAGCCCATGGCCATGGAGCGGAGGACGTCGTTTTTCAGCTCCTCGTCGGAGGGGGCGGTGTAGATGCCGTCGGGGTAGAAGCCCTGGTCTAAGATCAGCCGCTGGAACACAGGCTTGCCGTTAATGAGGATGACGTTGTCGGTGAGCTCCACGCTGCGCATGCCGAAGTAGCTTTCCACCGTGTCCACGGGCGTGCCGTCGACGGAGAGGGTGACCGTCAGGTCGTACAAGCGGCCGATACCCGGCTCCCAAAGGTGCAGCTCGGACAGGGGCAGGGAGAAGGAGACGCCGTACTTGTGGGCGGAAACGTCCGCCCGGCCCATTTCCTTTCCTTCGTAGGAGGCCACGGCGGATACGGCCAGCTTGCCGGCGACTTTGGCAGCGCCGTCCAGGCGGAGCGTCACGTCCAGCTTCCCGTTGGGCACATCGGGGGTCAGCGCCAGCTCTTTGATGTACACTTCCGGCACCGCCTCCAGCCACACGGTCTGCCAGATGCCCGTGGTGCGGGTGTAGGAGCAGCCGTAGGATTCAAAGCGGCTCGACTGCTTGCCGGCGGGCTGTTTGCCGGAACGGTTGTCGTCCTCGGCGCAGACGGTGATGACGTTTTCGCCGGGTACAAGGTACTTGGTGATGTCGAAGCAGAAGCTCGAATAGCCGCCGGCATGGGTGCCGACGGACCGGCCGTTCACAAAGACTTCCGTAAAGTAATCCACGGCGCCAAAGTGCAGCAAAATGCGCTTGCCGGTAAACGTTTCGGGCAGCGTCAGGCGCTTTTTGTACCACACGCAGGCCATAAAGTCCTTGTACTCAACGCCGGAGAGCTTGCTTTCCGGGCAGAAGGGGACGAGAATTTGGCCGGAAAGGGGCGCATCGCCCGTTAAGCCTCTGGCGCGGCCAGACTTGCCGTGGTCGATTTCAAACTCCCAGGGGCCGTTAAGATTCAGCCACAAAGGGCGTACCAGCTGCGGTCTCGGGTATTCGGGGCGGGGAATGGTTTGCATAGAGAAATCTCCCTTCTGTCGGTTAATTCTTGGGGATGAGCCAAAGCTCCGTCAGGCCGCTTCCGCGGGGGAAAGGCTCTTTCACCACTTCCAGCGTCAGAACGCCGTCGTCGCCGATTAAGCCGGCGGGCACTTCGTAGCGGTAGACCCAGGGGTCTTCGGGCAAAAAGCCCAGATACGGCAGTTTCTGCCCGTTGCCGACCATGTACGTCGGCGGGTTCTCCACGCCGCGCCAGTGGAAGCGCAGGGGGTATACCACGCGCAGCTCGTAGGCCTTGCCGGGGGCGAGCATGTCAACCTGTACCGTCACCTTCGCGTCGTAGTAGGCAAGCACCGAAGCGACCCGTTCGATAAGGGCGGAAGCGTCGTTGTCCGGGGTAAAGCCGCGGGTGCACTCGGGGGCGAAGTAGCCCACATGGTGCTCGATGCGGGGCACGGTGATGGCCTCCGGCTCGTTCCAGAGGTCCTGGGCCAGGGTGGGCAGGTACCGCTCCGCATCCGGAGAGCCAAAGGAGATGTACTTTCCGCCGGGGCCGGGGTTGGTGCGGTTTTTGAGGGCTTTCAAAGCGGCCGCCGCCGCACGGTCGTCAAGGGCTTCCACTTCGGGGAGCTTGGAAAGCAGCCAACGGGCGTTGCAGAGGGGCACTTCCATGGTGTCCAGGAAGCCGCCGCGGCTGTAGCTGGACGCGTGGAGCTTTTCGCTGGTCTGCCAGCCGATTTTGTCGTACAGCTCGTCGGCCAGCGCCCAGATGGCGTCGGACAGGGCCGGGTCGGGGGAGGTGAATACTTCCTGCAGCGTTTCTTTGATGGCGGCGATACTTTCGGCGGCGGGGCGGGTTTCGTCAAAGCCGGCCCACATCTTTTCCCAAACCGCCTTGTCCCGGATGGCCCGGCGCTGGATGTAGACATAGAAGGCGGACATAAGCAGGGGCATGCCGAAGCGGTAGCTGTCGGCGCCGAAGCCTTCGGTATACTCCTCGGATTCCAGTTTCGCTTTCAGCGTCAGCAGGTTTTCATACAGGGTGGGGACCACCTGGTTGGTGACCACGGGGCCTTCGTAGACGTCCTCAAACAGGGAGAGGATGGTGGCCATTTCGTCCCGGTGTTCGGCGGAAATGAACATGGACGCGAAGTCTTTTAAGGTTTTGATGACCGGGGTGTTGGGGTCCCAATCCTGGTCCAGCCAGATGCACTTGGCCACGTCGTCGGCGATGCCTTCCGAGTAGCCGATGCTGCCAACGTTGTAGGGCGCGGTCAGGTTGTGGATGCGCTTATGCCAGCGGGGGCGCGGGTTGTAGCACTCGCGGCCGGCGGTAATGGCCCAGATGGGGTCCATCCGGTGCACCGGCAGCTGGCAGCAGAGCATGTGGCAGATGTCCGGATAATTCCGTATGGGCAAATCCGCCGGCGTTTTCTCCCGGCAGGCGGCCATGGTGTGGTTGCACCAGGGGGCGTGGCAGACGCCCGCCAGCCAGGCAGGCTTCTTTGCCACCTGGCGGTAGAACTCGTCCGTAAACTCCTGGCCGTGGCGCATGACCTGGGGGGAAATCCAGACTTTTGCGTGGGGATGGTACTGGTGCAGGATGTTGGCCAGCCGCTCGCAGGCGGCAAATAAGTCCGGCGCGTCCAGAGAGCCGGGGTCGCCGCCGGGGACTAAAATATGGTCGACGCAGACCAGGGACGACAGTACCGTATGACGCTGCTGGTCTTCCTGGCGGAGGATTTCGTTTAGCTCTTTGGCCTTTTCGTCGGTTTCGGGCAGGAAACCGGAGGCAGGGACGGGGTAGCCCGAGTGGTTTTCAAACAGGTTCGGATACCAGAGCCAGACGGAAAGCCCCAGATCGTGGGCCACCTGGACCGTATGGGCCAGCATTTCCAGGATGGGATACTGCATAATCTCGTTTTCCGGCGCGTCGTCGGTGGACGGCGGCAGGAACTCGATGGCGCTGGCGCCAAAGAGGGCCTGCTCTCTAATGTACTGGGCATAGGTTTCCTTGTCCCAGGCGTCGTAGGCGTTGGTTTTGGCCCGGTAGCCAATCTGGCTGCCCCGCATTTCTTTGGCCGGTGCGGTCTGGATAGACAGGTCGGGCAAACGAAGCCCGCCCTTGCGCCAGAGAGCTTCCTTTAAGAGCCGGCCCGCGCCGTGGATGGCCGCCAGCTTGTCAAACCCGCGGATGCGGGCGCAGCCGTCTTTGCATTCCAGAGCAAAGGCGTGTTCAGGCAAGGTGCCGTCTATTTCCACTGTGATGGCGCCTTCCGCCAAAGATACGAGGGGGAAAGGCGCGCCGACGCGCTTTTCCAGCTCTTCCGAAAGGATTTGAGCGGCGAAGCGGGCGTCGTTGTTTTGCACATCCACTCCGATGGAGAAGGTTCGAACCGATGTCATGAGCGCAACACTCCCGTATGTAAATCTTTCGACCTTCTATATCTTACAGGAAAAATCTGAGAAAAGAAAGCCCTTTTTTAAGGGAAAACGGCGACACAACCGTGTCGCCGTTTGGGTTGGGGAGAGTTTATCGGATTCTGGCTGTAAAGGCGTCCGCCTGTTCCTGCGTCAGGGGCAGATACACCGCGCCGGAGTACACCTCCGCGTAGTCGGTGGAGAAAAACTCAAAGGAAATTTCCACCATGGGGGCGGTGCAGTCCATTTCGGCCGGCACCGTTTCGGGCACCATGGACAAAAACTCCTCAAAGGTAAAGTTGTAGGAGTTTACCACGCCCATTTCCTCGGGGTCGGCGTGGAGGAAGATTTGGGTGTTGTACAGGGTCGGCACGTTCAGGAACGTGGCGGTGATATTCAGGTGGGCCATATTGTGCTTGCCGGCTTCCACCAGCAGGCGGGCCTGGGCAAAGTGGTCTTTGGAATAGGCGTTGTTCTGCTCCAGATAGGCGTTGAACGCGCCGGGGGTGGCGGGCGTCAAGGCGTAGCGGTCGGTGAAGTTCCGGCCGTGGACCAAGCCGCGCACCAGGACGGCGGGGTACCGGTCGCTGTTGACCAGTTCCAGGAAGGCCTTGTCGTCCAACGCCGCCAGCTCCGTTTTCAGAATGCGCCAGACGTCGTTGGCGCT
>JAKPBM010000246.1 GCA_029778935.1 Bacillota bacterium
AGACCTGCGGCGTCGTGGAAGACGACGAAGCCGCTGGATATACGAAAGTATTAGAGCCTGTGGGCGTTATCGGCGCGGTGATCCCCACCACCAACCCCACCTCCACTGCCATCTTCAAGGCGCTTTTGGCGCTGAAAACCCGCAACGGGCTGATCATCGCCCCGCACCCCCGGGCGAAAAAGTGCACCTGCGAAGCGGCGCGCATCGTGCTGGAAGCGGCCGTGGCCGCCGGCGCGCCGGAAAACATCATCGCCTGGACGGAAGAGCCCGCCATCCCGCTGACCGAGCAGGTCATGAAGAACGCCGATCTGATTCTGGCCACCGGCGGCCCGGGCATGGTCAAGGCGGCTTACTCCTCCGGCAAGCCCGCCATCGGCGTCGGTTCGGGCAACACGCCCGCCGTTGTGGACGACACGGCCGACGTTAAGACCGCGGTTAGCTCCATCCTCCTTTCCAAGACCTTCGACAACGGCGTCATCTGCGCCTCTGAACAGGCGGTTATCGCTTTACCCGGCGTGTACGACGCTTTAAAGGCCGAGTTTGCCGCCCGCGGCGCGTACATCTTAAACGAAGAAGAAACCGAAAAGGTGCGCAAAATCATCCTGAAGGACGGCGCTTTAAACGCCGCCATCGTGGGCCAGCCCGCTTCGAAGATTGCCGCCATGGCAGGGTTCACCGTGCCGGCGGAAACGAAGGTGCTCATCGGCGAAGTTACCTCCACCGATTTGTCCGAGCCTTTCGCCCACGAGAAACTCTCTCCTGTTTTGGCCCTGTATAAAGCGGAAAGCTTCGACGACGCGCTGGCGAAGGCCAAAAAGCTCATCGAAGACGGCGGTTTGGGCCACACCTCCGTTCTGTACGTCAACGAAACGACCCAGGCTGAGAAAATTGCTAAGTTTACCAGCACCATCCCCACCTGCCGCGTGCTGGTCAACAACCCTTCCTCCCACGGCGCCATCGGGGACTTGTACAATTTCCGCCTGGCCCCCTCGCTTACGCTTGGCTGCGGCTCCTGGGGCAACAACTCGGTTTCCGAGAACGTAGGCGTGCAGCACCTGCTGAACACGAAAATTGTGGCGAAACGGAGAGAAAACATGCTTTGGTTCAGAGCGCCCGGCAAAGTGTACTTCAAGAAAGGCTGCCTGGCCACGGCGATAGCCGAGCTGGGCAACGTGCTCAACAAGAAACGGGCCTTTATCGTTACCGACCAGTTCCTGTACAAGAGCAACTTCATTAAGCCCGTCGTCGACAAGCTGAACGCCATGGGCATCCTCCACACCGTGTTCTTCGACGTGGAGCCCGACCCGTCCCTGGCTTCCGCCCGAGCGGGCGCGGCGGCCATGCACGCGTTCCAGCCCGACGTGATCATCGCCATCGGCGGCGGCTCCGCCATGGACGCGGCGAAGATCATGTGGGTCATGTACGAACACCCCGAAGTGGAGTTTGAAGACCTGGCCATGCGCTTCATGGACATCAGAAAGCGTGTTTACACCTTCCCGGCCATGGGCGAAAAGGCCTACTTCGTGGCCATCCCCACCACCGCCGGTACGGGCAGCGAAGTGACGCCCTTTGCCGTCATCACCGACGAAAAGACCGGCATCAAGTACCCGCTGGCCGACTACGCGCTGCTTCCCAACATGGCCATTGTGGACGCCGACTTGATGATGAACATGCCCAAGGGCCTGACCGCCGCGTCCGGCATCGACGCGCTGACCCACGCGCTGGAAGCGTACGTGTCCATCATGGCCACGGACTTTACCAACGGCCTGGCCCTCCAGGCAATCCAGCTTATCTTCGACTACCTGCCCAGAGCCTATAACAACGGCGCTTCCGACCCCGAAGCCCGGGAAAAGATGGCCAACGCCTCCACCATCGCCGGCATGGCGTTTGCCAACGCTTTCCTCGGCGTGTGCCACTCCATGGCGCACAAGCTGGGCGCGTTCCACCACCTGCCCCACGGCGTGGCCAACGCCCTGCTCATTAACGAAGTCATCCGCTTCAACGCCACGGAAGTGCCCACCAAGCAGGCGGCGTTCCCGCAGTACAAGTACCCCGACGCCGTGGCCCGGTACGTAAAGATTGCCGAATCCTTAGGCATTGCCGGCACGACCGAGCAGAAGATCGAAGGCTTAATCGCCAAGATCAACGAGCTGAAGCAGGCTGTCGGCATCAAGGAGAGCATCTCCGCCTACGGCATCGACGAGCAGACCTTTATTTCCTCGCTGGACGCCATGGTGGAGCAGGCGTTTGACGACCAGTGCACCGGCGCCAACCCCCGGTATCCGCTCATGAGCGAGATCCGTCAGATGTACTTAAACGCTTACTACGGCAAGTAGGCAGTGTCTTTTCTTCTATCGCCTTTCTTCCTCTTATCTCTTACTTCTTATCTCCTCTTTTTGCAGCCCTTCCTCCCGTGCGGAAGGGCTGTTCTTTTTTACCCGACGGGGAGCGTGCGGGAAGAAGGAAAGGAGCTTTGCGGGTGGGACATGAAGACTCCCAGGGCGGGTAAGACACCGAGGGCGGGAAATGTCTGGGGGACGAGAAGAGGGATGTACTATGCGGGAGGGGAGAAAGAGAGATCGTGCACGGGTCACGAGGATGTCCGGGTTGAGGGCAGGTGGGTATATGCGTAGGCGGAAACAGACGCGGACGGGAAGGCCCACCGAAGGGGATTCGGGCAGCTAAAAGGTTCGAAAGAGGGGCCGGACCGGCGCAAAATGCGAGAAGGGTATGAGTCGGATGTGTAAAGCGATTAGTTTTACATACAAGCTGCGTAAATTTGTTGACACAGGGCGCGTAATTTGATATATTAGAATCTACTTAAATACTAAAGGGAGCAATTTAGCCGGCTTCTTGCCGGTGTGTTGGCTTTGGGGAAGGGGAGAAAATCGGTGGAAGGAAAGGCCAAACAGCTGGCGGAGCTGCTGAAGGTATTGGCCAACGAAAACCGGCTGATGATCCTTTGCGCCCTCATGGAAGGGCCGAAAACCGTCGGAAAAATCGCGGAAAAGGTGCCGAACATCACCCAATCGGCCCTTTCGCAGCATCTTGCGCTGCTCAAAGCCTACCGGATTCTGGATTGCTCCAAGAACGGGCAGAGCGTTACCTACTGTATCGTCGACCACCGGGTGGAGGAAGTGATTCAAACTCTCCGGAAATACTACTGCGGCGGAGCGGATGAGGGTGTATAGGAAATAGCTTTACAGGAAACTTGTCGAAATTTGACGGGTTAGCGAGAGCAAACTCGAGAAATTTAGCTGGGGAGGGCTGCCATGCAATACCTGCTTTTGTTTCTGGAAGGCGTGATTACCTTTGCTTCCCCCTGCCTGCTGCCCATGCTGCCCATCTATGTATCCTACTTTGCGGCAGGGCAGGCTGACCGGAAAAAGACGCTGGCCAACGCCCTGGGGTTTGTCCTGGGGTTTACGGTTGTGTTTGTCGCCATGGGCGCTTTTGCCGGCACGGTGGGGCGGCTGGTGGTGCGGTATACGAGCGCGCTCAACATTATCGGCGGGCTGATTGTCATCCTTTTCGGCCTGCAGTACCTGGGCGTTTTACAAATCGGTTTTTTAAACCGGATCGGGGCGCGGGGTATGAACGTGGGCAGCCTGGGGTTTTTCTCGTCCGTGCTGTTTGGCGCGATTTTCTCCGTAGGCTGGACGCCCTGCGTCGGAGCGTTTCTCGGCTCGGCGCTGGTGATGGCGTCCTTAGGCGGGTCGGTATGGAAGGGAATCGCCATGCTGCTGGCCTATTCGCTGGGGTTGGGCATCCCCTTTGTGGCCAGTGCGTTGCTTTTGAACCGGTTGAAAGGCGCTTTTGACTTTATCAAGCGGAATTACAAGATCGTTAACGCCGTTTCCGGCGGGCTGCTCGTGGCGGTCGGCATTCTCATGGCCACGGGCGTTATGGGGCGGTGGATTGCACTTCTTTCCATATAGGAGGTTTTTATGAATCCAAAAGTGAAAACGCTGATACTCGCGGGGGCGTTCGCGCTGTTTATTGCCGGGGCGGCGCTGGCGTACAATATGCTGAAAGAGAAAGCGCCGGCGGAGAACCTGCAGACGCTGGAGAGCAAGCCTGAGACCACGGCGGCCGAGACTTTGCAGCCTGATGCGTCGCAAACCGGCACCGAGGGCGAAACGAAAATCAAAGCCTGGGATTTTACGGTGTGGGACGCGGACGGCAACGAGGTGAAGCTATCCGACCTGTTCGGTAGGCCCGTCGTGCTCAACTTCTGGGCCAGCTGGTGCGGGCCGTGCAAAGAGGAAATGCCTATTTTTGATAAGGTGTACGGGGAAGTCAAGGACGAAATCGCCTTTATGATGGTCGACCTGGTGGACGGCAGGCAGGAAACCCAGGCGTCCGGCCAGCGCTTTGTGGAAAGCCAGGGGTACTCTTTCCCGGTCTACTTCGATTTGGAGCAGGAAGCCGCCTTCACCTACGGCATATACTCCATCCCAACCACCCTGTTTATCGACAAGGACGGGTACATCGTCGCCGGAGCCCAAGGCTCTTTGGCGGAGGAAACTCTGTGGAAAGGCATCAGCCTAATCCGGTAGCCCGAAAGCCTGCGAAAATCTTGCAAATCTAAGTCAAACCCCGCCGCAAAGTACCCTTTGCGGCAGGGTTTG
>JAKPBM010000253.1 GCA_029778935.1 Bacillota bacterium
TCCGTCCCCCAGACGACCTTTCAGGACCTTATCGAGAAGTACACCGGCCGTCCGAGCACGGGCATGTACGAGCAGATCGAGTTCCTGCACAAGGAAAATCCCCGGCCCGGCGACGAAGTGCGCCGCGCAGGCATCGCGATGAAGAGCAGTTTCTGGTTTTTGGAGTTTGCCAGAAAATTCTGCGAAGACTACGTCCCGCCCTTTGTTGATATCTATTTTCAGGACAAACTGATTATCTCCGCCGCTTCGCTAAGGCGCATGTACCAGACGGAGTATGCCCACCTCTCCCCGGCCAAGCGGCTGGAAGCCATCAAAGTGATGATTTTCCACCGTTTAGGCCCCACGGAAGAGGCCTTTAAGCGCGCTTTGAAGCAGGAGCTGGCCGCGTCCAGTTTCGACGAATGGCAGCTTCGCGCAAGAACCCGCCGCGCATTTGAGGAGACCATGCTGCCCACCAACGAGCAGATCAAGCGCTGCGTGGAACTGGACATCCTGTCAGTCTACCGGGCGCTGCTGTACGCCGCCGTGGAAGCCTGGCCCGGCGCGCCGGAGGACAAATCCGGCTTAAAGGCATCCATCGACGCGCTGGCCAAGGCCGATACGCTCTGGTTTGAGGACGGCGTGGGCATGCTGCTGGTCGGCTGCCTGTTGGGCGCGGTGCCCAAGCCTTCGAAAGTCCACCACGTGGTGCTGGACGAGATACAGGACTTCAGCCCCGCCCAGCACGCCGTAATTGCCTACCTGTTCTCCGACAGCAAACTGACTCTGCTCGGCGACACGGGGCAGCTCATCAACCCCAACATCGGCATGTCCGACGGCGAGCAGATCCTCTCCATCTACGGCCGGCCCGACGGGTATCTGCACCTTCTGAACAAGAGCTACCGCAGCACCATCGAAATCAACCAATTTGCCGCCAGGCTTCTCCCCGACAAGGCGGATATCCACTTTTTCGAGCGGCACGGCAAGCCCGTCGTCGAAAAAGTCTTCGCCACCGACCGGGAGATGCGCTTTTATATCGTCGACCAGCTGCGGCAGTGCGAAGGAAAGCCGGGCACGACCGCCGTTCTGACCCGCTCTTCCAAAGACGCCGAACGGCTGTACCAGCAGCTGAAGCGGCACTTGCCGAACCTGAACCATTTAAGCGAGAAAAAGTCCAATTACCAGCCCGGCTTGTGGGTCGTCCCCGTTTCCCTTGCCAAGGGGCTGGAGTTTGACCGCGTGATTTTGGCCGACTGCCAAAAGTACCGGGCGGAAACGGACCGGGGACTTTTATATGTGGCCTGCACGCGGGCCATGCACGAGCTGACGCTCTGCTCCGTCGGCGAGCCTTCGCCGCTGCTGCAGGAAGCGCCGCCGGTCGAATGAGGTGTTTGCTTTGCCGGAAATAACCCTTCCCCTTTCGGATGCCGCTTTGCGCCAGCAAAGCGCGCTGGCTTTGGCCTATATCGGCGACTGCGTTTATGAGCTTTTGGTGCGTACGGAACAGCTTTTGCAGGAACCCATGAAAATGTCCCAGCTGCACAGGCGCACCACGTCCCAGGTGAAAGCCACCGCCCAGGCGGAAGCCGCCCGGCGGGTGTTTCCCCTTCTGACCGAGGAGGAAAAGGCCGTGTTTCTCCGCGGGCGCAACACCAAGCTGCACCACCAGGCGCCCAAAGGCACCACCACGGCCGAATACTCCCAGGCCACGGCGCTGGAAGCGCTTTTTGGCTGGCTGTACCTTGCCGGCCGTCAGGAGCGGCTGCAGGAGCTGTTTTCCGCCTGCCGCGCAGCACCAATGGAAGCCGAACCGGCATCCACGGCAAAACCTTAGAATTTGTGCCTTTCCAAACGGCCGCCCTCTTTCGGGCGGCCGTTTCTTTTACAAGAATCCCTTAAAATCTTGCGGGAATGCTTTATTATTTGTCAATATATGGTATAATAGAGGAAGATACACTTGTTCCGCTTTCGCAATAACCCTTTTTATGCGGAAAACTCATATCAAAAAAGGAGCAAAAGCGATGCAGTGCAGGCATGTAACCGTATATGAAGAAGAGGGCAAGTTTGCAGGCTGGCCCGCCAACAACGGCATCTGGTGCTGGGGCAACGAAATCGTCGTCGGTTTCACCCAGGGCACGCTGGAGCCGAAAAAAGTGCCCGGACATAAGATGGATTTTGACAAACCGAGCTACAACCGGCAGTGCCGTTCCCTTGACGGCGGTTTGACCTGGACATATGAGCCTATCCCCGAAATGGCCACGGTGGACAAAAGCGCCATCCGGCCCTTTGAAGGCAAACTGAACTTTATGGACCCCGAAACCCAGATCCGCTTTGTGCCTATCGGCTTGCACGCCGGCGCCATCTCGCCGTTCTACTACTCGACGGACCGGTGCAAAACGTGGATTGGCCCCTTTGAAACGCCGTCCATGGGCCTGACCGGCATCGCAGGGCGCACGGAGATTCTGCCCCTTTCGGAAGACGAGGCGCTGTTCTTCTTCGCCTGCCCCAAGTCCGACGGGTACGAAGGCCGCGCCGCCGTCGCCAAAATCTCCGAAGGCGGCCGGAAGTTTACGTTTCTTTCCTACATAGGCGACGAACCGCCCGGCTTTACGATTATGCCCGCGTCTTTCCGTCGGGAAAACGGCGACATCATCGCCATCATCCGCGAGGAAGACCGGTTCGACAACCCCAACAAGGGCGCCCGCCTGACCCAGTTTATCAGCCGTGACGAAGGCCGCACCTGGGAGTTTGACCAGTACGTCGACCAGCTCCGCCACTCCACCCCGCCGGCGCTGGCCAAATCCGCCGACGGAAGGCTGTACCTCACCTACGGCTTCCGCGACAAGCCGGAAGGCGTTGCCGCCCGGGTTTCCGACGACGAAGGCAGAACGTGGAGCGACCGCGTCATGCTCCGCACCGACGGCGGAAGCACCGACCTGGGCTACACCCGGCTTTGCGCCCTGCCCGACGGTTCCATGTTCACCGCCTACTACTACAACACCGACCACGACGGCGGCCGGTCCATCTTAGGCACCATCTTCAAACTGTAATTTCCGAAAGGATGGTTTTCGTGAAGGAATACGGCGTCGGCATCATCGGCATGGGATTCATGGGAAAAACCCACGCCTTCGCCCATACTACCCTTCCTTTCTTCTACACCGGCTGCGGGTTTAAAACGAAACTCGTCGCCGCCTGCAACCGCTCCCTGCCCAAGGCGGAAGCGGCCGTTTCCGACTACGGCTTTTCCTACGCTACCACCAACGAGGACGACGTGTTCTCCGACCCCAACGTGCACCTTGTGCACATCTGCACGCCCAACGCCGCCCATTACAGCCAGGTAAAGAAGGCGCTGCTGGCCGGCAAACACGTCTACTGCGACAAGCCCTTTACGGTGACTGCCGCGGAAGCGGAAGAACTGGCGCAACTGGCCAGAAAACAGGGCGTTGTGGGGCAGATTTGCTTCCACATCCGCTTCTTCCCTGCCATACTAACGGCCAAACGGATGATTTCCGAAGGCGCATTGGGCGATTTGCACTGTTTCCGAGTGAAGTTCCTGCACGCAAGCTCCATTAACCCGGATAAGCCCATGTCGTGGCGGTATGAGGAAAACGGCGGCGTGCTGCTGGATTTGGGTTCCCATGCGCTGGATCTTCTGTATTACCTTGCGGGCGAGTTTTCCTCCGTCTACGCCAAAAGCCGCATTCTGCACCCCTTCCGAAAGAACGCCGCCGGCGAAACGGTACCCGTGCTGGTGGAAGACCATATTAACATGCTGCTGACCCACAAATCCGGCGCTGTCGGCACCGTGGAAGCAACGAAAATCGCCACCGGCTCAAACGACGAGCTGGAAATCGATCTGCACGGAAGCAAAGGCGCGTTCAAATTCTCCCTTTCCAACCCCAATATCCTGTACTACTACAACCAGAACGAGGGGCAAGGGTTCAAAGCCATCGCCTGCAACGGCCGGTTCGACCCGCCGGGCGGTGCTTTCCCGCCGCCGGTGAACACCGTCGGCTGGCTCCGCGCCCACTGCCACAGCGTGTACTCCTTTGTGGAGAACGTCCATCTGGGCAAAGCCCCTTCCCCTTCCTTCGACGAAGGCGCCTATGTGCAGCGGCTGATGGAGGCCGCCGCCGAAAGCGCCAAAACAGGCAGAGAGGTTTCGCTGTAATATGCCTTCCTGTTACGGCAAATGATAGATAAAAGCATAACACGAACGGAGATGCCTTATGAGCAAGAAGACCTTCTATATTACCACACCTATCTACTATCCCTCCGACAAACTCCATATCGGCCACACCTACTGTACCGTCGCCGCCGACGCCATGGCCCGCTACAAAAGGCAGCAGGGCTTTGACGTCATGTTCCTGACGGGTACCGACGAGCACGGCTTAAAAATCGAGCAGAAGGCCAAAGCCGCCGGCACGACGCCCAAGCAGTTTGTCGACAACATCGTCATCGGACCCAACGGCATTTTAGACCTTTGGAAGCTGATGAACGTCTCCTACGACCGCTTCATCCGCACCACCGACGATTACCACATAGAAAGCGTCCAGAAGATCTTCAAAACCCTCTACGAAAAGGGCGAAATCTACAAGTCCGTCTACCGCGGCAAGTACTGCACGCCCTGCGAAAGCTTCTGGACCGACAGCCAGCTCGTCGACGGCAAGTGCCCCGACTGCGGCCGGGACGTTATCGACGCCGAGGAGGAAGCCTACTTCTTCCGCCTTTCCAAGTACACCGACCGGATTATCAAGCTCTACGAGGAAAACCCCTCCTTTTTGGAGCCGGAATCCCGCCGGAACGAGATGATTAACAATTTCCTTAAGCCCGGCCTGGAGGACCTCTGTGTCTCCCGCACGAGCTTTAAGTGGGGCATTCCTGTCGATTTCGACCCGAACCACGTGGTCTACGTCTGGATCGACGCTCTGTCCAACTATATCACGGCTTTGGGCTATCTAAACGGCAAGTACGAGGACTTCGAGCGCTACTGGCCTGCCGACGTGCACTTTGTGGGCAAGGAAATCGTCCGCTTCCACGCCATCATCTGGCCCAGCCTCTTAATGGCGCTGGACCTCCCCCTGCCCAAACAGATTTTCGGCCACGGCTGGCTGCTGTTCGACGGCGGCAAAATGAGCAAGAGCCGCGGCAACGTCGTCGACCCGGCCATTCTGGTGGACCGGTACGGCGTGGACGCTTTGCGCTACTTCCTGCTGCGGGAGTTCCCCTTCGGTACCGACGGCAATTTCTCCAACGAGCTGCTCATTAACCGCATCAACTCCGACCTGGCAAACGACCTGGGCAACCTGGTTTCCCGCACGGGTGCTATGGCGGAGAAGTATTTCGGCGGCACGCTGCCTGCTGAGCGCGAGGAAGGCGATGTGGACAAGGAACTGCTCGACATGGTCGCCGCTCTGCCCGCCGTTTTCTGCGACTACATGGAGAAGTACGCCTTCCAGTCGGCGCTGCAGGAAGTGTTCAAAGTCATCTCCCGCGCCAACAAGTATATCGACCAGACCATGCCCTGGGCGCTGTTTAAGGACGATTCGAAGAAAGCCCGTCTTGCATCGGTGCTTTACAACCTGCTGGAGACCATCCGTGTCTGCTCTATCCTTCTGTGGCCGGTCATGCCCGAAACCAGCGAGAAAATCTGGAAACTCATCGGCGCTTCCGGCGAGCAGACCACGTCTGAATCGGCCAAAGTGTGGGGCGTTCTGCCAGCCGATGTGACGGTGAGCAAGGGCGACGTCCTCTTCCCGCGTCTGGACGTGGAAAAGGAACTGGCCGCCCTGCTGGACGCCAAGGCCACGGCCGAAGCTGCTTCGCAGGAGCAGCCGCAGGCACCCGCCGAAGCCAAGGAAGCCAAAAAGGAAAAGCCCGCCCCGGCGGAGCAGATTACCATCGACGAATTTGCCAAAGTGGAGATGAAAGTGGGCAAGGTGCTCGTCTGCGAACGGGTGCCCAAGTCCAGCAAACTCCTCCGCTTTGAGCTGGATATGGGCGACCACACGCGGCAGGTGCTGTCCGGCATTGCCAAATGGTATGAGCCGGAGAAGCTGGTGGGCCGCCATGTGGTGGTAGTTTCGAACCTGAAGCCGGTCAAGATGATGGGCCTGGAAAGCAACGGCATGATCGTCTCCTCCGTGGGCGACGACGACGTGCCCCACCTGCTCTTTGCCGACGACGCCGCGCCGGGCGCCAAACTGTGCTAGCCATGGTGCTGTTTGACGCCCACGCCCACTACGACGACGACGCGTTCGATTCCGACCGGGACGAGCTGCTTGCTTTGCTTCCCCAAGCAAACATCGGCTATGTGGTCAACGCCGGCGCGGACGAAGCCTCGTCGGAAGCGTCCGTCGCCCTGGCCCAGGCGTACCCCTTTGTGTACGCCACCGTCGGCGTGCACCCCCATTCGGCGGCCCGGGCGTCGAATTCCTATCTGGACGTTCTGGCCGGGCTTTCCAAGGAGTCCAAGGTCGTCGCCGTCGGCGAAATCGGGCTGGACTACCACTACGACTTTTCGCCGCGTGACGTGCAGAAAAAGGTATTCGATGCGCAGCTTTCCCTGGCCGAACAGCTCGGCCTGCCGGTGGTCATCCACGAGCGGGAGGCCATGGCCGACACGCTGGATATTTTAGCCGCCCACCCCAACGTCAAGGCGCTGTTCCACTGCTACTCGGGAAGCGTCGAAACAGCAAGACAGCTGTTAAATCGCGACGTGTACTTCTCTTTTGGCGGCGTGATTACTTTTAAAAACGCCGTCAAAGCGCCGGAAGTGGTGGCGTTTCTGCCGTCCGACCGGCTGCTGTTGGAAACGGACTGCCCGTATTTAACGCCCGTACCTCACCGGGGCAAGCGAAACGACTCCCGCTATCTTGTGTACGTCGCCGAAAAGGCGGCGGCTCTGCGGCAGACGGACGCGGAAACGATTGCCCAGCAAACCACGCAGAACGCTTTGCGGTTTTACAATCTGACCTAACAAACGGGGCCGGAATGCAAGGATTTTGGTAAGCAAAACGCCGAATTCCCTGCTTCCGGCCTTTTGTTTTGGCTTTTCTTTTTCCCGGAAAGGGTGTATAATATATGGCGGTGTGTTTTGCAGGATTTGCCAATTTTCGGGGCCTGGCCCTCTAACCGCTTCGGGAGGTTATCACATGGATCAGATCAGAATGGGTGTTATCGGAATCGGCAACATGGGTTCGGCCCATGCGAAAAGCATC
>JAKPBM010000261.1 GCA_029778935.1 Bacillota bacterium
CTGAAAAGCCATCTGGAGCAGCTGGACGCCATTTTACAAGAGGGCGGCCCCGTGGGCCGGAAGCTGGACTTTTTGATCCAGGAGATGAACCGGGAAGTCAACACCATCGGCTCGAAAGCCCAGGATTTGGTTGTCACCCGCCTCATTGTGGACATGAAGTCGGAACTGGAAAAGATACGCGAACAGATTCAGAATCTCGAATAGGGGTGCGGAAGCATGAATTCCTTCCACTTGGTCAATATTGGATTCGGCAACATGGTGTCCGCCGGCCGCATTATCAGCATCATCAGCCCGGAGTCGGCGCCGATTAAGCGCATTATCCAGGACGCCCGGGAACGGGGCATGCTGATCGACGCGACCTACGGCCGCCGCACGCGGGCGGTTATCGTGGCCGACAGCGACCACATTATCCTTTCCGCCATTCAGCCGGAGACCATCGCCAACCGCCTGGCCTACTGGTCGGACAGCGAAGACGAAGCCGGCGACGAAGAAACGACGGAAGAACTGGAAGAGGAATGAGTATGGAACAGACGGGTGCCCTGTTTGTCGTCTCCGGGCCGTCGGGGGTTGGCAAGGGCACGATTATTAAAAACGCGCTGGAACGGCTTTCCGGGCGCGACGATATTCAGGTCGCCCTGTCCGTGTCCGTGACCACGCGGGCGCCCCGCCCCGGCGAAATCGACGGCGTGCACTACCACTTTATCAGCCGGGAGCAGTTTTTTGAGCTGCTGGAAAAAGGCGAGCTGCTGGAATACACCAAATACGCCGGCAACTACTACGGTACCCCCGTCAAAGAGGTGGAGGACCGTGTCCGCCGGGGGGTGCATGTGCTGCTGGACATTGAAACGGCGGGAGCCATGGAAGTGAAGAAAAACTGGCCCCAAGCCGTGCTCTGCTTTATTTTGCCGCCTTCCATGGAAGAATTGGAAAGAAGGCTCCGGGCCCGCGGCACGGAAACGGAAGAAAGCATTGCCAGGCGTTTGGAAATCGCGGAAAACGAGCGGGCGAAAGCCCACCTGTACGACTATCAGATTTTAAACGACACCTTGGAGGAAGCCGTCGACCAGCTGGTGAACGTGCTTCTGTCCTGGAATCAGAAAAAGGGTAAAAGAGAGGCGAACTAGCTTGCTGTATCCCACCGTGGACGATCTTGTGAAAGTGAAAATAAACGGCGAAACCATCGGCAACCGGTACCGCCTGGTCAACGTCACCGCCCGTTTGGCCCGGGAAATCGGCGAAGAGGCCATGAACGAAGGGCGGAAGCTGGAAGACAAGCCCGTAAAGCTGGCTGTTTTGAAGCTTCGGGCCATGCTGGACGAACAGACGCCCGAAACCGCCGCCGAAGCGGACGACGCAGAGGATTTGGAAGCGGAACAGAAGGCGGAATAAGCCAAAAAGGAGGGACGGGGCATGGTGTTGCTGGTCTATGTGGCGCTTCGGTCGGCTACCCTTGCGTTTGACCGTCCTTTTACCTATTATGTGCCCAAAGAGCGGGTGCCCGAAGCGGTGCTGCCCGGCATGCGCGTAATCGTGCCCTTTGGAAAAGGCAACCGGCAGACCCAGGGCATCATTCTCAAAACCGAGGAGAGCGACCGAAGGGACGATATCAAACCCGTCCTTTCTTTTCTGGACGACGAGCCGGTCATCTCGCCGGAAAACCTGCGTCTGGCCCTTTGGATGCGGGAAAAATACTACTGCACCTGCTACGACGCCATCCGCTGCTTCCTTCCGCCGGGAATGGACTTAAAGGAAAAAAGCCTCTTTGCCGCTGCGGAAAACGAGCCGCCCGAACCCCTTCCGGAAGCGGAAGGGAAGATCCTGTCCCACCTTGTAGAAAACGGGCCGCAAAGCGCAGAAGCGCTTTCGGAAGCCTTTCCGGCGGAAAACGTGCCTTTGCTGCTGAAAAAGATGGAAAAAGCGGGGCTTGTATCCGAGCAGACCACCGCCAGGCCGACAGTTTCTGGCAAGACGGTCAAATGCGTCCGCCTTTGCGAAGGGGCTTTGGAGCGCAAGAACCTCACCAAACGGCAAAAAGACGTGGTGGAATACCTGAAAAACGAGGACTCCGCCGCCGTAAAGGACGTCTGCTACTACACGGGCGTCTCCGCGGCAACCCTCAAAACTATGGAAAAAAACGGCCTGCTGGAAAGTTTCGAAATGGAAGTGTTCCGGCCGGCCTATTTGGCTAAAGGCGAGTTTTGCCCGGCGGAAATCGTTCTTTCGGAGGAGCAGGACCAGGCCTACAAAGGTCTATGCGGCCTTTTGGACCAGGGCAAGCCCGCGGCGGCGCTTTTAATAGGAGTCACCGGCAGCGGCAAAACGCTTGTCTACATGAAGCTCATCGAGCAGGTGCTGGCGCAGGGCAAAGGGGCTTTGGTGCTGGTGCCGGAAATCGCGCTGACGCCCCAGCTTTTAGAGCGGTTTTACCGCCAGTTTGGAAAACGCGTCGCTTTGCTGCATTCCGCCCTTTCGGCGGGGGAGCGGTACGACGAATGGAAGCGCATCCGGTCCGGCCAGGCGGACGTGGTCATCGGTACCCGGCTGGCCGTGTTCGCGCCGATTCCGAATTTAGGGCTTGTGGTGCTGGACGAGGAGCAGGAGGAAACGTACTACTCCGAACAGGCCCCCAAGTACCACGCCCGGGACGTGGCCAAGTTTCGCGCCGTACAGCATGACGCTTTGCTGCTGTTAATTTCCGCAACGCCCTCTCTGGAAAGCATGCACGCTGCCAGGGAAGGGCGCTATGCCTTGTTTACGCTTCCCAACCGCTACGCGGGCGGGAAGCTGCCTGATGTGTCCTTTGTGGACATGAAAAAAGAGCTGGCCGCCGGCCGTTTCGGCGCCATCAGCGGCCCGCTGTACGAGGCGCTGGCCGAAAACATCGAAAACAAGCGCCAAAGCATTCTGTTTTTAAACCGCCGTGGCTGGTCGAGAACGATTCTTTGCCAAAGCTGCGGGGCGACGCCCACCTGCAAACATTGTTCCGTCGCCATGACGTACCACAAGGCCAACCGCCGTTTGATGTGCCACTACTGCGGCTATTCCGAGCCGGAGCCGGTACTGTGCCCTGCCTGCCACAGCCGGCACCTTTCCGCGGAAGGCACGGGCACTCAGAAGGTGGCGGCGGAGCTGGCGGAGCTGTTTCCCGGCGTGGAGATTTTGCGCATGGACGCCGACACCACCGGCGGCAAGCAGTCCCATGAGCAGATTCTCCAGCGCTTTAAGGAAGAGAACATCCCCATTCTGCTGGGCACCCAGATGATTGCCAAGGGGCTGGATTTTCCCAACGTGACGC
This sequence comes from Bacillota bacterium, assembly GCA_029778935.1. Lineage (GTDB taxonomy): Bacteria > Bacillota > Clostridia > Oscillospirales > QAMX01 > DUUG01. The sequence continues at coordinate 3,296 of JAKPBM010000261.1, forward strand.
TGGTAGGCGTGCTGGACGCCGACCAGGCGCTCTTTTCCGTCGATTTCCGGGCAAGAGAAAAGACCTTTTCCCGGCTGACCCAGGTGGTGGGCCGGGCGGGGCGTGGGGATGCGCCCGGAAGGGCCATCATCCAGACCTTCCAGCCGGAACACCCGGTGCTTTTGGCCGCCGCGGCGCAGGATTACATAGGGTTTTACGAAAGCGAAATTGCCTTCCGCAAAGCCCTTTTGTATCCGCCGTTTTGCGATTTGCTCCGCTTTACCGTTTCCGGCGAAACGGAAAGCCGGGCGGCCGACGCCGCCGCCGCTTTGCGCAGCGCGGCGGCCCGCTCCTTCGGGGAGGACGGGCTCATCGGCCCGGCGCCGGCGCCGATTTACAAGGTAAACAATCGTTATCGATTGCATATATATTTGAAAACGCGGGAAAACGCGACCCTTCGTTCGAAGGTTTCCGCACTTTTGACCGTTTTTATGGCCGACCGGAAGTATAGGGGGATTTCCTTTACGGCCGAGCTGAACCCCCTGGATTAGAATTGTTAGGGAGGCATACAATGTCTGTAGTACCCATTTTAGAAAAAGGGAATGAGCTTTTGGAAAAGAAAAGCCATCCCGTCACCAAATTTGACCGGCGGCTGGAACTTTTGCTTCGCGACATGGAGGATACGTTAATCGACGCCGGCGGCGTCGGCCTGGCCGCGCCCCAGATTGGGATTTTGCGCCGGGTGTTTATCGTCATGGAGCCGGAAACGGGCAAAATCACCCACTATATCAACCCCGAAATCCTGGAGCGCAAGGGAGAGCAGCTGCCGCCGGAAGGGTGTTTGAGCGTTCCGGGCGTGTGGGGCAAGGTAAAGCGCCCCGCCTACGTGAAGCTCCGCGCCCAGGATAAACACGGCAACTGGTTTGAGGCCGAAGGGGAAGGGCTGATAGCCCAGGCGTTCGACCACGAAAACGACCACTTAAACGGCGAGCTGTTTGTGGACAAAATCGTCGAACCCATCGAAGTGGAAACGGAAGAAGACTAGGAAGAAGGACGATTCATGCGCATCTTATACATGGGAACGCCGGACATCGCGGCGACCGTGCTTTCGCATTTGCTGACCGGCCCGTACCCGGTGGCGGGCGTTGTCTGCCAGCCGGACAAAAAGCAGGGCCGCGGTATGAAAGAATCCATGCCGCCCACAAAAGAAGTGGCTTTGGCGGCCAACCTCCCGGTGTACCAGCCGGAGACGCTGAAGGATTTTGCCCTTCTGCCCGTGCTGGAGGAAGTAAAGCCCGACATTATCGTCGTGGTGGCCTACGGGAAGATACTGCCGAAGTACGTGCTGGACTTTCCGTCCAAAGGCTGCGTGAATCTGCACGCCTCGCTTCTGCCCAAATACCGGGGCGCGGCACCCATTCAGCGGGCGGTCATGGCGGGGGAGAGGGTGACGGGCCTCTCCACCATGTACATGTCCGAAGGCATGGACGAAGGCGACATCATCGAGCAGATGGAGATGCCCGTGGGCGAAAATGAAACCGCCGGCGAGCTGTTTGCGCGCATGGCAATTGCGGGCGGGCCGTTTTTGCTGGAAACCTTGCGCAAAATC
>JAKPBM010000268.1 GCA_029778935.1 Bacillota bacterium
TGACCTCTGCGACGAAAAGGGCATTCTCGTCTGGCAGGATTTCAGCATGGGCTGCGGCATCTATCCCAGAGACGAACAGTTCCGGAAAATCCTGGCCAAGGAAGCCGAAAACGTGGTCAAGCGCCTGCGCAACCATGCGTGTCTTGCCCTCTGGTGCGGCGACAACGAAAACGACTGCGCCTACTTCTGGTCGGGACAGACCCAGCCCCACTCCCGCAACAACCCCCTGACGCGGCAGGTCATCCCCGACGTTCTGGCCGAGCACGACCCCTACCGTCCCTATATCCCCTCCTCCCCCTACCTCACTTTGGAGATGCAGCGGGACACCGACGGGCCGGAGCAGCACAGCTGGGGCCCCCGGGATTACTTCAAAGGCAGCTTCTACCGCAATATCGACGCCCACTTTATCAGCGAAATCGGCTACCACGGCTGCCCCTCGCCCGAATCCCTGGCCAAGTTTATCCCCCAGGACCAGCTGGAAAACCGCCGCGGCCCGGCCTGGACGACGCACAACACCGACTACCGGGAAGCGGGCGTGCTGCGCGGGTACGACCGCATCGAGCTGATGGAAAAACAGGCGGAGGCCCTGTTCGGCACGGTGCCGCAGGACCTTTCCACCTTTGCCCTTGCTTCCCAGTTTACCCAGGCGGAGGCCAAGAAGTTCTTTATCGAAACCGCCCGCATCTTAAAGCCCCGCCGCATGGGGCTCATCTGGTGGAACCTGCTGGACTGCTGGCCCCAGATTTCCGACGCGGTGGTGGACTACTACTTTGCCAAAAAGGTCGCCTACGACTATATCACCCGCTCGCAAGCGCCTGTCTGCCTGCTTTGCGCCGAAGAAAAGGACAACTGCCATCAGGTGATTCTGGCAAACGACGGCAACCGCTCCGGCTGGGTGCGCTATACCATCGCAAACGCCGAAACGGGCGTTTTAGTCGCCAGCGGGACGGCCTATTCCGAGGCAAACAAAAACCTGCCCCTTTGCCAGATCCCCGCGGCGGCCAAAGGCGAAACGATTTTCTACCGGTTAACCGTCGATTTTGACGGCAAACTGGCGGAGAACCACTATGTCTCCTTCCATGCGCCGCTGGATTTCGAGCGGTACCGGAAAGTATACGACGAAGTTATCCAAAATCTGTAGCACAAGAGGAACAGACCACTATGCACATGCAGAAAATGCTCAGCCGCGTCAGACGATGCGTTGAAGACTACCAGATGATCGAGGCCGGCGACAAAATCGCCGTCGGCCTTTCCGGCGGCAAGGACAGCCTGACGGTGCTGCTCACCCTGCACGCTTTGTCCAAGTTTTACCCCAAGCCCTTCTCGGTCTGCGCCATCTCCCTGGCCATGAGCGAGGACGCTTCCGCCTTCGACCCAGTGGTGGAGCTATGCAGCAAGCTCGGAATCCCCTATCACATTGTGCCGACGGACATCACCCGCATCGTGTTCGACCTGCGGAAAGAAAAGCACCCCTGCTCCCTCTGCGCCAACCTGCGCCGCGGCGCGCTGAATAATACCGCCAAGTCCCTGGGCTGCAACAAGGTCGCTTTGGGCCACCACCAGGACGACGCCGTGGAAACCCTGCTCATGTCCCTGATTTACGAAGGGCGCATTACCTGCTTTTCGCCGGTTACCTATCTGGACAGAACCGGCATTACGGTAATCCGCCCGCTGCTGTACTGCGAGGAGTGGATGGTGCGCTCCTTTGCGAAGAAAATGGAGCTGCCCGTCGTCCATAACCCCTGCCCCGCCAACGGCCACACCAAGCGGCAGGAAACCAAGGAACTGGTGCAGTATCTGAGCAAATTCCAGCCCGACATACGAAAGAAACTCTTCGGCGCCATGCAGCGCCTGCCTCTGGAAGGCTGGGCGGTGCAGAAGTAGCAAGCTTCTGGTTGCTTTTGTGTGCTTAAACTATAACCGCATCCGTGGCGCAAAAACAGGTCTCTCCTTTGACACATTATCCCGCTTACGAGCCTTACGCGAAAACGGCAACCGCCGCCCGCAGAAACGGGCGGTGGTTACGGAGTATTTTTGAACTGATGGAGGTTGTGTTATGTGGAACATGGGCTTTTCGGCGCGCACAATTCTGCCGGCAGACCTGCTACAGAAAACGTATTACATGTCCGGCTACGGCGCCAACAAGCCGATTACCGGCGTCCGGGACCCTCTGTACGTGCGCGTTTTGATTCTTGCGGCCGGAGATATTACCCTTGCCTTCTGCACCTATGACCTGACCGGCATGCTCTTTCAGGACGCCCAGAAAATCCGCAGGGCCGTTTTGGATGCCTGTCCGGACCTGACCGACGCGCTGCTCTTTTTCAGCCATTCCCACGCCGCCATCGACACCATCGGGCTTTGGGGCGATTTTGAGCGCGGCGTTTCCGGCCGGGACCCGTCTTACATCAGCCTTGTGCGCGACACAACCGTCCAAGCCGTTTCGGAAGCCTTTGGCAATATGCAGCCGGGCCGCGCCTATTTTGCCCAGCGGGAAGTGCGGGGCGTCGTCGACGACACGAGAATGCCCTCCGTGTCCGACCACCGGCTCAGCCAGTTTAAATTTGAGCCGGAGAACGGGCCGGCCATCCGCCTGCTGCATTTTACCTGCCATCCCGAAGCGCTCGGCAGCCAGAACACTCTGGTTTCGTCCGATTATGTCGGCGAGATGGTTCGGCATATCCGAAAGCTTTCCGGCGACGACAGCTTGTTTATCAACGGCGCCATCGGCGGCATGCAGAGCGACCTGCCCCATTACGACCTGGAAGGCAACCCCCTTTCCAAAGAGGACACAACGGCCGTCATAGGCAAGATCCTGGCCAACGCCGCTTTGCGCATGGATTCCTGGCGGGAACTTGCGCCAAACTTAACGTATAGAAAAATCCGCGCTTTGCTGCCGGTGGACAACTCTCTGTACCTTACCGCCGCGGACATGGGAATTGTGCCGAAAGAGGAGTTTGTGCCCGGCGGCAAGGAAAGCGAAGTCGGCATTTTGCAAATCGGCGACGTAACGGCCGCCTGCATTCCGGGCGAGCTGTTCCCCGAGCTGCATCTGGGCGGATTTTTGTCGGATAAGGACTGCGCCGTGCCGGGCATCGCGCCGGAACCCACGGTGACGGACATTTTAGGCAAAGGCGTTCTTGTTTTCGGCCTCTGCAACGATGAAATCGGCTACATCCTGCCGGAAAACGACTTTTTCCTTGACGAAAAAGCCCCCTACATAGCCCGCGGGTTCGACCGGCACGGTCGGCGCCATTACGAGGAGACAAACTCCCTGGGTCCGAAAACGGCCAGACGCATCATGGAAACTTTGGCAGAACTTGCTGAAAAAACTAACTAAGTTTTGCCCTTAAATCCGGATATGAATTGACGGAAGCGCACATATATGATATGATAGGGATTCAAGCATCCTTAAATCCCTAAAAAAGGAGTGGCTGCCGTTGATTTCATCGGAGGAGTTCCGCAAAGAGGAAGACTATCTGGCGCGAACACGCGCCTTTCTGAAAGATGAGCTGGCTCGGCTTGGCCGCTCGCAGTCGCATATCGAATCCGAAATCTACGAACAGCGCCGTTACATGTGGCAGGAACTGCCGCAGCAAATCCGCAGCGTGGAGGACGCCATCGCCCTCTCCGTCCACAGCGAGGAAATGCGCCAGACGGAAGAACGCTGGCTGGACAAGGACCGGCAGGCCGCCATCTACAGCAGAATGCTGCCTTCTCCCTACTTTGGCCGGGTGGATTTTGCTGAAACCGGTCAGGAAAAGGAGACGCTATATATTGGACTTGCCAACGTCATGGACCCCAAAACCCACAAGATGTGGGTCTGCGACTGGCGGGCGCCTGTGGCCGCCTTGTTCTACGAAAAAGGCTGCGGCCCCGTATCCTTTGAAGCGCCCGACGGTACCATAACAGGCGAAGTGACGTTACTTAGACAGTACAAAATTGAGGACGGCAAGCTTCAAAGGGTGTTCGATTCGGAAATCCGCATTGAAGACGACATACTGCAGGAAGTGCTGAGCCAGTCGTCGTCGGCCCATATGCGGGCCATCGTCGCCAGCATCCAAAAAGAGCAGAATGTCATCATACGAGACGGCAAGCATTCCCTGTCCCTGGTATTGGGCCCTGCCGGCAGCGGCAAAACGTCCATCGCTTTGCACCGGGTGGCCTATCTTCTCTACCGGGACAAGGACCGGATGACCAGCGACAACAT
>JAKPBM010000271.1 GCA_029778935.1 Bacillota bacterium
TCCGTCAGTTCTTCCAGCTCGTCGCAGGCGGATTTCAAGTTTTCGCCGCACAGCTCCACATGGAGCACGTCGTTCTGGTCCCGATAAGCCAGCACTTCGCAGGGCAGCCCCGCTTCAAAAAGAAAGCTCTTGATTTTTTGCTCCAGCCGCTCGTCGAACCGGAAGCCCGCCGACACCGTGTCCACCGAGCTGTCGATGGCCTGGGCCAGCTGGCCGTACTGCCGGCTGAGCAGGCGGCGGTTTTCGTTCAGCTCGCTCTGGTAGCGGCGTCTCAGCCGTTCTTTAAACAGGCTTTGGTTCACAATCGCCACAAAGGCGTTGAAATTTTTGCATCGTGATAAAAATTCCTGCGGGAAATCCTCCGGCTGGGCGTTTCCGCGGGCGAGAATCGTCTGCGCCGTCTTGCGCAAAGAGGCCCGCAGCGAAAGCCCCGGCTTTTTCCAGCATTCGTCCCGGCCGGCGCATTCGGCGCAGCAGGCCTTGCAGGCCGGGCCGAACAGCTCCGCCTCGGTGATTTCGCCGGCCGCTTCTTCCGCCAGCGCCACCGTGTCGGCCAGCTCCTCATACGCCGCCGCCAGCCCCGACAGTTTCGCGCAGACGAAGCTCCTCACCCGCTGCCCGTGGGCGTGCTGCAGCTTGGTGCTGGTGGCAAACAGTTCGCCGAGCTTGTCCGCAACGCCTGCGGGTACGAAGTAATAGGCCAGCCCCGCCAAAAGCGCGTCGATGAGCCTGCCGGGGTTGTCCATCCCGCCGGGCAGGCAGACCCAGATGGTCGCCATGGAGAGGAAGAACGCCCCCGTCATCCACAGCTTACCCCGGGAGGAAAACAGCCCCGCCAGCATGCCGGCAATGCCCAGCGCCGCCGTGTACACGGGGATGTCCGCGGCGGACAGGTCCGCCGTCAGGCCGATCATCAGCCCCGTCACCACGCCGCCGTACACCCCCGCCGAGCCGGAGGCCAGCAGTAAAAACAGCATGCCCAGCGCTTTGCCGGGTGATATGGTCACAATCCCGATGGAAATGGCGGGCAGCGCCGCCGCGGCCAAAGCCAGCAGCGCCAGCACGCAGAGCATCTGCCGCTCCCGCACGCTTTCCGGCTGGTGCTGTCCCGCTTTCGTCAGGGCCGTGCGGAACATAAGGGCCGAAAATATGGCCAGCATCATCTCGGCTGTGTACAAAAGCAGCACGCGGCTGGTCTCCGGGTCGGACACGGCGTAAATCAGCGCCACGGAGCCAAGGCACAGCGTGATAATGAGCACGGAATACAGATAGCTGTCCGTGGCGAACATGCGCCCTAGAACCAGCGTAATCAGAAACACCATCAGACAGACGGCCACGTATTTCACGCCGTTTACCGCCGCGTGGGCCGTCATGTAGCTTATAAGCGCTCCCGCAAAGGAAGCCGACATGCCCGGCTTTCCGCTGATGCCCGCCAAGAACGACACGCCAAACGGAGCGTAGCCGCCGAGCACCTGGATGCGGGAAAGCAAAAAGCCGAGAGCAAACATCGACGCCTGCCGGAGAAGCTTCCTGCCGTTATTGCCGTCGGCCAATTGAGAAAGGAGCTCGCGGATTCGGTCCTGTATCCGCACCTGCTGTTTCTCCGTCGTTTCGGCATACCGTACCGGCCCGATGTTATTCTCCATGTGTTCCATGTCGCTGCCTCCTTTGTAAGTTCGCCCCGCCGACCGATGCGGGTACCTTTGATTATAGGGAGGCAGGCAAACAGAATTTGTCGTTTTGCTTCCGATAATTTTGCAGGAGGATGCCCGAAAATCCGAGCAAATTCGCAGGTTCGGCAAGTATTGACGAAAATCCCGATTTCAAAGCGCAAAGCCATCGTGTTTCCTGTGCGTTCAACAAAAAGCGGGGCTACCAAAAAACACGCCTTCATGAATACAAATCGTATATTCCGTCCTGTACGTTTAAGCGGAAAGCCGGGCCGCCAGAAAACACGTCGTCCCTATTCAAATGCATATTCTCTTTTCCGGGCATTAAGCAGAAAGCAAGGCCGCCAAAAAGCGGCTCGCGTATGAGAACACAGGCCTTCCCTGTGCGCTTTGGCGGATGCGTACCGACTGGAGTTTGACTGGGGCTTGGCTAGACAAAGCGCATGCCCGTCTTAGGAGAGTACCGGGCGTTTTCCATGTGCCCGGCGTTTGTTTGGGTTGTACTCGCTTGGCTTTGGCGTGATTCGGGCTTTATTGGACGTGCGCGGC
>JAKPBM010000283.1 GCA_029778935.1 Bacillota bacterium
AATTTTCGCAAAACAGCAGGCATTGAATTCAAGCACTGGATGATGTAAAATACAAGCATCCGTTGAGAGGAGGGGCAAAAATGGAAAAAACCTCCATTGGTGAGATGATCTCCCGGCTCCGCAAAAAAGCAGGGTTCACTCAGGAAGAGCTCGGCAAAGCCGTCGGCGTATCCACCCAGGCCGTTTCCCGCTGGGAATGCGGGGGCACACCGGACATTGAGCTGCTGCCCGCCATCGCCGACAAGCTGTCTGTTTCCATAGACACGCTGTTCGGCCGTGACGAAACGTTCCTGCCGGACGTGGGCGAGCTTCTATACCGGGCCATCCGCCAGCTGCCCGAGGAAAAGCGCATGGAAAAGGCGCTGGAATACGTCTGGATTTTGCAGCGAGCGGTGCTGGCCACCAACAACATCCCGGCAGAAAAAACCGTCACAGACATGCTGACGGCCATCACAGAAAGCGACCGAAGTAACCACCCCAACCCCTACCGCGCCCCGTGGTACATCGCCCTGGGCAACGACTACGGCAGTATGTACTACGGCATCGCCAGCGACATGCGCTTTGCCCTGCTTTTGCCCTCCGGCCCCGGCGGCATCGCCGCGAAACTCAAGTACACGGAGGAGTACCGGCGGCTGTTTGCCTTACTTGCCAAGCCCGGCTACCTTGACATGCTCATCGACATCTACCGCCGCCCGCCCGGCCAAAGCTTTACAGACCGCTCCGCCGCCGCCCGGCTCAACATCTCCGTAGAGGAGGCCCGGGCGATTCTGGACGATTTGTATAACCACTGCCTGGTAAAGCGGTCGCAGGTGTCCGACGACAAGGAAGACCTGTATGTCTACGGCACGGAAAACACCGGCCAGCTGGGCGTCTTCCTCTTTATGTGCCAGCTTATGATGCATTCCAACCACGAACCCCACATGCTGGCGGAGCTGTGCAACAAACCCGGCATCAACGACGTCCCGGGCACCAACGCCCTGACTCCCGAATGGATCACCAAAGACAAAGATTCGACCAGCAGAAAAGCCTACCGCATCACCACCTCGTCGGACGACGACTATTAATGGAAAGAAAACTCGAAATTGAAGGGGTATCTGCTGTGAAGAAAACGAAAAATCCCGCCTCTGCGGCCCGTAAAGAGTACACCCGCCAGCTCTATCACCGCAACAAAGCAATGTATATCATCTCCGCTGTTTGCATGGTGCTTTTCGGCGCGTCCAACCTGATTTTTTCCTGGCTCTTGCAGAAAATCACCGACATTGTGGCCGGAACCGAGACCATGACCCTGGCGGAAATCGGCATCTGGACGCTTGTTGCCATCGTGTTTTTCGCTCTCGTATACGGCGTTTTTGCCTGGACGTTCCCCCGCTTTATGCAGAAGGCCTTACGGCAGTATAAGGAATACGCCTTTAAAAAGCTGACGGAAAAAAGCATCTCCGCCTTCTCCCGGGAGAACACCAGCAAATACATTACCGCGCTGACCAACGACGCTCTGTCCATCGAAACGAACTACCTGGCCAAGAGCTTCAACCTGCCCCGCATGTTCGTCAGCTTCTTCGGCGCCATCGCCATGATGCTGTATTACAACCCGCTGCTGACCGCCGTGGCCGTCGGCCTGTCCCTGTTCCCGGTGCTGGCATCCATTCTGGCCGGCAACCGGCTGGCCAGGGAGGAGAAAACCGTCTCCGAACGCAACGAAGTCTTTGTGGGCACCATCAAAGACATGCTGACCGGCTTCCCCGTCATCAAGAGCTTCAAAGCCGAAGCCGCCGCCCGCGCCCTGTTCAAGCGCCACAACGACTCGGTGGAAGGCGCCAAGCGGCACCGCCGCTCCACGGAGCAGACCATCAACCTCTTCTCCAACACGGCCGCCACCGTCGCCCAGCTCGGCGTGTTCTTCTTCGGCGCGTACCTGGCACTTGCAAAAGGCTCCATCACGCCCGGCGTGCTCATCATCTTTGTGCAGCTTATGAACTTCGTGATTGAGCCCATCGGCTCCCTGCCGCCGCTGCTTGCCAACCGGAAGGCCGCCTGGCAGCTCATCGACAAACTCTCCGAATCCGTCAGCTAGCAGACCCGTTCCGGCGGCAAGCCCGTGAAAAAGAAGCTGACCAAGGGCATTACCGTAGAAAACCTGTCCTTCGGCTACGACGAAGGAAAAACCGTCCTGCACGACGTGAGCCTCTCCTTCGAAGCCGGCAAGAGCTACGCCATTGTCGGCAACTCCGGCTCGGGCAAATCGACCCTTCT
>JAKPBM010000284.1 GCA_029778935.1 Bacillota bacterium
GGCTCAAAGCCATCACCATTCAGGGGGGGCGCACAGGCGTGCTGACGCCGGCGGCGGAGCTGGAACCCGTGCGGCTGGCGGGTACGACGGTGTCCCGGGCGTCCTTGCACAACGAGGACTTTATCGCCGAGCGGGACATCCGCGTCGGCGACATGGTATGGGTGCGCAAGGCCGGGGAGATTATCCCGGAAGTCATCGGCGTGGAGCTTTCCGAGCGGCCGCCGGAGGCCGTGCCCTTCAAAATGCCCGAAACGTGCCCTTCCTGCGGGGCGAAGGTGCGGCGGATTCCGGGAGAAGCGGCCACCCGCTGCGTATCCCCCGAGTGCCCGGCGCAGCTTTTGCGGGGCGTGGAACATTTTGCCACCCGGCAGGCTATGGATATAGAGGGATTAGGCCCGGCGCTGGTGCAGTCGCTGCACGAACACGGGCTGATTCAGACCTCCGCCGCCGACCTTTACTATCTGGACAAGGAACAGGTGGCGGCCCTGCCAAGGATGGGCCCCAAGGCGGCGCAGAACCTGATGGAAGGCATTGAGCGCTCAAAAACCAGGCCCTTGTCCAGGCTCCTTGTGGCGCTGGGCATTCCGCAGGTGGGCCAAAAGGCGGCGTACGTGCTGGCCCAGACGTTTAAGACCATGGACAACCTTCGTAAGGCCACCAAGGAGGAGCTTTCCGCCGTACCCGACATCGGCCCCGTTACGGCGGAGAACATCGTTTCCTGGCTTGCCAGCGAGCCGGCCAAACACATGCTGGAGCGGCTGGCCCAGGCGGGCGTGAACATGACGGAGCCGGTGGTGGAAGCATCTTCGGAAGGGCCTCTTGCGGGCAAAACCTTTGTCATCACCGGCACGCTGGCCGGCATGACCCGGGAGGAAGCCACGGAGAAGATTCTTGCCGCCGGCGGAACCGTTGCCAGCGCCGTGTCCAAAAACACGGATTTCCTGCTTTGCGGCGAAAAGGCGGGCAGCAAGCTGGCCAAAGCCGAAAAGCTAGGCGTTCCGGTGATTTCGGTGGAGGAATTCTTACAAATGCTGGAGGATTCCGCTTCCAATTCGTAAATTTTTTACAAATTGCCACTAGGCAATTAGAGGCTTTTATATTAAAATATAAGAAAACCAGGAAGGACGATGATGCCGTTATGCAGCAGTTAAAATACAAACGCATTTTGCTCAAGGTGAGCGGAGAGGCCTTGGCCGGGAAGAACGGGTTCGGTCTGGATCCGGAAACAATCGGCAGGGTTTGCGACGCCATCGCGGAATGCGTTTCGTTGGGAGTGCAAATCGGCATCGTCGTCGGCGGCGGCAATTTCTGGCGAGGCGCAAAAGACGGGCAGGGAATGGAACGTACGCGGGCGGACCACATGGGCATGCTGGCCACGGTGATGAACTGTCTGGCCCTGGCCGACGCGCTGGAAAAGCGCAACGTGGAAGTCCGGGTGCAGACCGCCATCGAAATGCGGGCCATCGCGGAGCCGTATATCCGCCTGCGGGCCACCCGCCATCTGGAGAAAGGGCGGGTCGTCATTTTCGGCTGCGGAACGGGCAACCCCTACTTTTCCACCGACACGGCGGCGGTGCTGCGCGGGGCGGAAATCAACGCCGACATTATCCTGATGGCCAAGAATGTGGACGGCATCTACGATTCCGACCCCAAAACAAACCCCAACGCCAAGAAGTTTTCCGAGCTTACGTATATGGAAATTCTCAACATGGGCCTTTCGGCCATGGACTCCACGGCAACGACCCTCTCCATGGACAACGAAATTCCGGTGTTGCTGTTTGCGCTGGAGGAGCCGTACAATATCGTGCGCGCCGTTTTAGGCGAAGATATCGGTACTGTGGTACGCTAAAAATACAGAGATCGTGCCGCATACGCGGCCAGAGGAGGAGCTATGAGTACAGATTACAAATCCATTGAGCAGAAAATGCAGAAATGCATCGAAGTGCTGACCGGCGAACTCGCGCACATCCGTGCCGGCCGCGCGACCGCCGCGGTGCTGGATAAAATTGCGGTCGATTACTACGGAACTCCCACTCCTGTGGCGCAGATTGCCACCGTCGCCGTGCCTGAACCGCGTATTCTGACCATTACGCCCTGGGACGCCTCCGTGCTCAAATCCATCGAAAAGGCCATTCTGCAGTCGGATTTGGGATTAAACCCCACTAACGACGGCAAGACCATCCGCCTTGTCTTCCCCCCGCTGACGGAGGAGCGGCGCAAAGAGCTTGCGAAACTTGCCAAAAAGTACGGCGAGGACGCGAAAGTGGCGCTGCGCAACGTCCGCCGCGACGCTTTGGAGAAGTTCAAGGCCATGAAGAAGAAGGGCGAAATGACCGAGGACGACCTGAAAGCCGCCGAGAAGGAAGTCCAGAACATGACCGACAAATATACGAAAAACGTAGACAAGGTCGTGGCCGACAAGGAAAAGGAGATCCTCGAGGTATAATCCTTTCGTTATACGAACATACTGGCAGTAAACGAAACGCCTGGCGCCCGCTTTGGGCGCCGGGTTATCATTATGCAGCAAAATTAAGGGGAAAATATGTTTTTTCAGAAAAAAAGCAGGGAAAGCTTTGATCCTTCCCGCCTGCCACGCCATATCGCCATCATCATGGACGGAAACGGCCGCTGGGCGCAGAAACGGGGCCTGTCCCGGCATATGGGCCATCCCGCCGGGGCGGAAACCTTCCGCAGAATTTCGGAAAAGTGCAGCGAGCTGGGCATTGAGGTGCTGACGGTCTATGCCTTTTCCACGGAGAACTGGTCCCGCCCGGCGGAGGAAGTGAACGCCATTCTGAACCTTCTCCGAAAGTACCTGCAGGAAGCTTCCGAAAGTCTTCTGGAGAAAAACGTCCGCCTCTACGTCATCGGCGACAGGACAAATCTGCCCGCCGACATTGTGGAGT
>JAKPBM010000286.1 GCA_029778935.1 Bacillota bacterium
GGCTCAAAATACCGCTGGCCCAGGTAAAAGGCTCGTCAGGGCGCAGGAAAACGGCCTGGATATCCAGAAGATGGCGGGCGATTTTTTCTTTCAGAAGCATTCCATTTACCTCCCTAAGAATTCGGATACGGCCCGGGCGTAGGCTTCCGCGGGGTCGGGCGCCATTGTAATAGGCCGGCCCATGACGATGTAGTCGGAACCCAGCTCCCGCGCTTTGGCGGGGGTGGCGACGCGGGCCTGGTCGTCTGCGTCGCCTTCGGCAAAGCGGACGCCGGGGGTGACGGTGAGAAAGCCGCTTCCCAGGGCGTCATGGATGGTTTTTGCCTCTAAGGGCGAGCAGACGACGCCGTCCAGCCCGGCCCTTTGCGCGTTGTGGGCGTAATGGAGGACGGTTTCGGGCAAAGATTTGGCAATCAGCAGTTCCTTTTGCATGCGGGCTTCGTCGGTGGAGGTGAGCTGGGTTACGGCGATGACTTTCGGGCGGGTGCCGGCTCCGGCGGATACACCCCTCAGGGCCGCTTCCATCATGGCGACGGTCCCCGCGGCGTGGACGTTCACCATATCCGCGCCGAGATGGGCCAGCACGCGCATGGCCTTTTCCACGGTGGTGGGGATGTCGTGCAGCTTCAGGTCGAGAAACACTTGGTGGCCTTTTTCTTTGAGTTTGGCTACGATCTGAGGCCCCGCGGCGTAAAACAGCTCCATGCCGATTTTCACAAAGGGGCGGACAGAGCCGAATTTTGCAAGGAAAGCAAGCGTCTCCGTTTCGGAGGCAAAGTCGCAGGCGATGATGACGTCTTTAGGCATACAACCTCTCCTTTTCCCGTTCAGTATGATTGGTGGGCGGCGCCGACAAGGTCGCTCAGTTTCGTTACGCCCAGCTTTTCCATAAGCGGCGGCAGGCCGTCAATGATTTCCAGGCAGGCAAAGGGGTTTTTCAGGCCCGCGGCCCCCACCTGCACCGCCGTTGCCCCGGCCAAAAGCATTTCCACCGCGTCCTCGGCGCAGGATACCCCGCCCATGCCCATAATGGGGATATTTACGGCCTTATACACCTGCCAGACCATGCGCAAGGCCACAGGGAACACCGCCGGGCCGGACAGCCCGCCCGTGACGTTGGCCAGGACGGGTTTGCGCTTAGTGATGTCGATGCGCATGGCCAGAAGGGTGTTAATGAGCGAGATGCCGTCGGCGCCGGCGGCTTCGCAGGCTCGGGCGATTTCGGCGATGTCGGTGACGTTGGGCGACAGCTTTACAAACAAAGGCTTCCGGCACGCCTTCCGCACGGCTTTGACAACCGTTTCCGCGTCTTTGGCGGAAGCGCCGAAGCTCATGCCGCCGCCATGCACGTTGGGGCAGCTGATGTTCAGTTCAATGATGTCAATGCCGGGGCAGCGGTCGGCCTTTTCGCAGCAGGCCGCGTATTCTTCCACGGAAAACCCGCCGATGTTGGCAATAACGGGGCCGGCGTAGACTTTCCTAAGCGCCGGGACTTCTTTTTGCAGCACGGCGTCTACCCCTGGGTTTTGCAGCCCCACGGCGTTTATCATACCGGCGGGGGCTTCGGCGATGCGGGGCGTTTCGTTGCCGAAGCGGGGGTGCAGTGTGGTGCCCTTCAGGCAGACAGCGCCCAGCCGGTTCAGGTCGTAGTACGAAGCAAACTCGTGGCCAAAGCCGAAGGTGCCGCTGGCGGGGATGACGGGATTTTGCAAACGGATGCCGCCCAAAGATACGGACAGGTCTACCATACAACCGCCTCCTTTTCCAGCACGGGGCCGTCTTTGCAGATGAGTTTAGCGCCGTATTTTGTGCGGCAGGTGCAGCCCATGCAGGCGCCAAAGCCGCAGCCCATGCGCCGCTCAAAGCTCAGCTGGCCGCTGGTATCCGCGCGGTCGTACACGGCTTTGAGCATGGGCTCCGGCCCGCAGGCGTAGAAATAGGTGGTGCCTTGCGGCAAAACGTCGGTCACCAGCCCCTTCTTACCATAGCTTCCGTCGACGGTAGCCACCGTCACGTCGCAGTCCAGGGCGGCAAATTCCTTTTCAAAGAACACTTCCTCCGCCGTGTTAAAGCCCAATATGACAACGGGCCGCGCGCCCTTTCCGATAAGCCTTTTGGCCAGCCCGTACAGCGGGGGAACCCCCGCGCCCCCGCCGATAAGAAGCGGACGCAGGCCGGATGTTTCCACGCTAAACCCGTTGCCAAGCCCTGTCAGCACGTCCAGCTTTGTGCCCGCAGGCAGGTTCGCAAGGGCCTTTGTGCCTTTGCCGACGGTTTTGTAGATGACCGTCAGGCCCTCTCCGTCCCAGTCGCAGACCGACAGGGGCCGGCGGAGAAAGAACCCGTCCAGCGCGATGTTTATAAACTGCCCCGGGGCGCAGAAGGCGGACGTGTCGCCCGCAAGGCGGGTGAGAAAGGTGTTTTTGGCCAGTTGCCGCGTGTTTTCGATACTGTAGATGCCTTTGTTCAAACAAGACGCTCCTTCCAGACGATGTTTCCGCCGCACAGGGTGAGCAGACACCGGCCGTAGACCTGCCAGCCTTCAAAAGGCGTGCTTTTGCCCAGAGAGCAAAACTCGTCCGGGTCGATGGTATACGGCGTGTCCACTTCGAACACGGTCAGCGTGGCCGGTTCCCCCGGGGACAGGGGCGTGCCGATGGAAAATCTCTGCGACGGGTTTTCAAACAGCAGTTCAATGAGTTTTTCTAAGGGCAGAATCCCCGTTTTCACCAGCCCCGTGTACAATACGGGGAAGGCCGTCTCCAGCCCCACCACGCCGTTGACGCTAGATGCCAGCCCGCCCTTTTTTTCCAGCGGGGCGTGGGGCGCGTGGTCGGTGGCGATCATGTCGATGGTGCCGTCGAGGATGCCGTCTATCAGGGCTTTCCGGTCGGCGCGGCTTCGGATGGGCGGGTTCATCTTAAAGCGCCCGTCGTCTTCCAGCAGCAAATCGTCCAAAAGCAGGTAGTGTGGTGCGGTTTCGCAGGTCACATTTACGCCTTTGCGTTTTGCCTGCCGGATCAGCTCGACGCTTTCCTTGCAGGACACGTGGCAGACGTGGTAGGCGCAGCCGGTTTTTTCCGCCAATTGCAAATCCCGCCGGACCTGCCGCCATTCGCTTTGGCTGGGGATGCCGCGCAGGCGGAGCTTTCGGGCGAGAACGCCGTCGTGGACGACGCCGTCGTTGGTAAACCGGTTGTCTTCGCAGTGGGCGGCGATGATTTTGCCCAAAGCTTTGGCCTTTTTCATGGCCGCTTCCATGCACGCGTCCGACTGGACGCCCTTGCCATCATCGGAGAAGGCCAGAACGTACGGGGCGATGGCTTCCATTTCCGAAAGGCTCTCCCCGGCCTGCCCGGCGGTGATGGTGCCGTAGGGGTAGACGTTGACGACGGCCTGGGTTTCGATAAGGTCGGTCAGCAGTTGCAGGTGAGAGGGCCGATCGGGGGCGGGGTTTACGTTGGGCATGGCGCCAAGATAGGTAAATCCGCCCCGGGCGGCGGCTTTTGTCCCCGTTTGGATGGTCTCTTTATAAGAAAAACCCGGCTCACGCAGATGTACATGTACATCCGCGAAGCCGGGAAACGCATAACAGTTGGAAAAGCCGAAATCAAGGACGGTAGCCCCGTCCAAAGCGCAATCAAAGCCGAGGATGCGGTCGCCGCAGACGGCCACCGAACCCCGGCGGAAAACGCCGCCGTCGTAGATTGTGAGATTTTTCAGCAAAAGACGCATGGTGTTCCTCCTATTCGGCAATCCCGAGTATCGCCACTTCTTTTGCGTTGTCAAACACGGGCAGGCGGACTTCAATCCGCTCTTTGTGCGAGGTGGGGATGTTTTTGCCCACAAAGTCGGGCCGGATGGGAAGCTCCCGGTGGCCCCGGTCCACCAGTACGGCCAGGCGCACGGCTTTGGGCCGGCCAAACTGCAGCAAGGCGTCCAAAGCGGCGCGCACCGTCCGGCCGGTGTAGAGGACGTCGTCCACCAGCACGACGGTTTTGCCCTCGACGGACACCATTTCCGTGCAAAAAGGCCCGGCGGGCGCATCTTTCAGATCATCCCGGAAGGGGCGGACGTCCAGAGCGCCCGCGGGGAAGGCCTGGCCGGTGATTTTTTCGATGTTTTCCTTAAGCTGCAAAGCCAGCGGCACGCCCCGGCGGACAATCCCCGCCAGAACAATGTCGCCCTGGGGGTCGCGTTCCAGTATTTCGTGGGCCATGCGCATCAGCGCGCGGTCCATAGCGGAAGCGTCCATGAGAACGGCTTTCTGCACAAACAAGAAAATCCCTCTTTTCCAATCAAAAAAGGCCTTGCGGGCGCGCCGCAAGACCTTGCTGTACACGGATACAAGACACCCCCTAAGGGTGCCCGTGAACGGTTGCATCTTGCCGGCGTCTCTGCACCGCGCTTAAAGACACAGAGGTATAATTTTCCAGTATGATACCACGGGAAGGCCGTCCTGTCAAGCCTGCTTTTGGGCAAAGGACGCGTTGGTTCGGAAGGCTTGTTATGGTATAATGGACAGGAGCAAGGAAAACGGAGGAAAGCAACATGAGCAAAATTGTCGTTTTAACAGGCAGCCCGCGGAAAAACGGAAACTCCAACCGCATGGCGGAGGCCTTCTGCGAGGAAGCCAGGAAGCTTGGCCACGAAGTTGCGCGCATCGACACGACGGCGGTAAAAATCGGCGGCTGCCGGGCCTGCGACGCCTGCTATAAAAACGGGCAGCCCTGCGTGTTTGAAAAGGAGTATACGCCCATCGCCGAAGCCATAGAAGCTTCCGACGGCATTGTGCTTGCCTTCCCGCTCTACTGGTACGCCATTCCGGCGCAGATGAAGAGCGTGATCGACCATTGGTACTCCTTCTGCATGGCCGGGAAGGATTTTGCCGGCAAAAAGGCGGCGCTCATTACCTGCTGCGCCGAGGAGGAAATCGAAGTGCTCGACGGGGCGAAGTTTGCCTTTGAGATGACCATGAAGCTCATGCACGCGGAGATTGTGGGCGAAGTGCTCGTGCCCGGCGTCGGCGGCGTCGGGGACATCGACCAAACCGACGGAATCCGGCGGGCAAGGGAGCTGGCGGCGCGGTTTTAGGCGGGAAAAGGGCCTGAGGCGGGCAAAGCTGGCAAGCATAATATCACATAGGAAGAAACTTGGATGTAAGGCCAAAGACGGGGAAACGCTGTTATTCCAAGGCGGCTCAGTGCTGAATTTTTCAGGGGGCAGGCCTCAAAGCCCAGAGCAGCCAATGCAAACAAACGGCCCGGCGCATCTGCGCCGGGTCGTCTTTTATGCGAGGGGAATTTCACCGTATTTACAGATTTACAGCGCCGAGCCGCCCGCCTTTAGCGCCCTGCGGACGGAGACGCCGTCCAGCTTCTGCACGGGGACGTCCCCGTCCACGCACAGCGCGGCGGCCACCCCGGCGGCTTCGCCCAATTGGTTCAGGTTGACCATGACCCGCAAGGCGCCGAAGCTCTCCTCGTCGGCGTTCAGCATCCGCCCGGCGGCGATGAAGTTGTCGTACCGCTCCTGCACGAGCAGGTCAAAGGGTACTTGATAATAGGTGGCCGGCGGGCCGGAAACGCCCAGCTCTTCCCGCCAGTCGGACACTTCCGTGCGCTCGTTGCGCCCGTATTGGGTGACTTTCCGCCCGTCCAGGTACATGAGCGTGATGCCTCTCGGGTTGGTCAGGTGCACGTCCACGCGGTAGCTGCCGTTTAAAACGGCGTCTTCGTACCGCCTGCCCAGGAGGAGGTCTTTCCAGTCGGCCCGGAAACGGGTCACAAAGTGGTATGTTTCCCGTATGCCGATGTGGGAACAGGCGGAGAGCAGGCGGTAGGGGCCGTTGCCCCTGGCGTTCAGCAAACGGACGATGCGGCGCATCTGCTCCCGGCCGGTCATTTCCGCCCGGGTCAGGTCGGAAGCGTCCGCGCAGAAGGCGTCGAACACGTGGGTGTCCGCCCGCATGTGGACGTCGCTGCCGCCCGGCAGGGTCGTACCCCAGCCCCAGTCGTCCTCCAGCCCGAATTCGGGGCCGCAGGTGCGCAGCAGGGATATGTAGTCCATCGACTGAATATCCCCCTGGAGATACCAGCAGGCCGTCGGCGGCTGCGGGTGCTCGGGGATGTAGTGGGGCAGGCGCAGGTGCCGGGCCATGTCGCCGTCGCCGGAAGCGTCGATGAAAAAGCCGGCTTCGATGGCGCCGCGGCCGTCCTTGTTTTCGATGGCGACGGCCGTGACCTTGCGCCCGTCGGTAAACGCCGCGGTGTAGAGCGTGTGGAGGAACAACTGGATTTTGTGCTCCTTCACAAAGGCGTCCAGCTCGATTTTCAGCTCTTCCGGGTTGAATACAAACGACGGCGGGTTGGCGCCTGTGGTTTTGATGGCGTTGACTTTGGCCAGCCGCTCGGTCATCTCATACGTCAGGCCTGCGATGACCTGCTCTTTTAACTCCGTGTCGTACAGGGAATGCCAGACGCAGACCAGGCCGTTGCCCGCCATGCCGCCCAGGGCGTTCGTTTTCTCCACCAGCGCCACGGAAAGCCCCATCCGGGCGGCGCGCACCGCCGCGAACACGCCGGTGCAGCTTCCGCCGATGACGCACAGGTCCACTTTCGCAACAACAGGCAGACTTCTGGCCGGTTCGACGATGTAGTCCATGAGAATCCCTCTCCTGTGGTGTTTTTGGAAAGCCCTTCGCGCCGCGTTTGGGATTTGACCGCCGGGGCTGGTAACTCCAGGGAAAACCTGCCGGCGGCCTTGAAAGTTGGACCTGCCGGGCAGACGGCGTTCTGCGCCTAAGGACAATTCCCGGGCGCATATGGGCCGAAATCTGGGAAAACCGTTCTGTCTGTACCCATTGTAGAGCGGCTGTGCCCAAAAGTCAAACAAAAAACGGGCGGAAACGCCCGTTTTTCACAACCAGACAACGCACAAAGCAGAAAGGCCCAGATGAATCGTCAGCACCGGCCCCAGCAGGCGCACCGACACTTTCGCCTTCGGGTGAGCCGCCCGAAGCCGGGCAGCCAGTTCCAGCGCGGTATTGCTCTCTTTGCCCGCGTGGTGAACGATGACCTGCCTTGCGCCCGAGGGTACCCGGTAAAAAAGATAGTCCTGCTGGGCGGTTTTGCCCCGCGCTATGCCGTCGGAAGCAATCGCTCCGTCGCGGCACAAAAACAGGGGGCGGTTGTTTAAAATCGTGTTGATGGACTGGCGGATGCGGCCGACCCGCCCGCCCTGATGCAAAGGCGTCAGGTCGGATACGGAAAAGGCGATGAAGATTTTATCCCGCAGTTCGTACAGTTTTTCCACGATTTCGGAAACGGACAGCCCTTCTTTCACCATCATGGCCGCCTGCTGCACCATAAGGAACAGACCGCCGCCGGCCGTGCGGGAGTCAAAAACGGTAATGTTCCGGTCGGAAAGCTCTCTCGCGGCGGCCATGGCGCTGCCGTAGGCGCCGGACAGGCGGGAGGAAATCGTCAGGCACAATACCTCGCCGCCCTGCCGGGTGATCTCGTCGAACACGCTTAAGTATACCCCCGGCGCGGGCTGGCTGGTATGGGCCGGCTGGCCTTTGGATAACAAGGTCAGAAAGTCGCCGTTTTCGCCGCTGTAGGTTTCCAAAAAGGGGCGGCCCGCCACGGCATAGGAAAGAGGCACGACGCGCACGCCCCATTCCCGCGCTTCCTCCCTGGTGAGCAGGGCGGAGCTGTCGGTGACCAGCACGATCATGCGCCCCCACCTCCCATGCGGCGGAAACGCGCATAGCGCCGATGCAGCCGCTCGGCGTTGTCCAGCGAAGAAAGAACGCGCAGCGTTTCGGCGATTTTGGTTTTCAAATGGGCGCAGACGGCGGCGAAATCCCCGTTTTCTTCGGAAATCACCGCTTCGATGACGCCGAATTCCAGCAGATCCTGGGCGGTCAGGCGCAGAAACTGGGCGGCTTCGGCGGCTTTGGCGCTGTCTTTCCACAGAATACTGGCGCAGCCTTCCGGGGAGATGACCGAATACACGGCGTTTTCCAGCATCCACACTTCGTCCGCCGCCGCTAAGGCCAGCGCGCCGCCGCTGCCCCCTTCGCCGATGAGAATGGAGAGGATGGGCGTTTCCAAGCCCATCATGGCGTACAGGTTTTCGGCGATGGCCTGGCCCTGCCCCCGCTCTTCCGCGCCCAGGCCGCAGTAGGCGCCGGCGGTGTCCACAAAACAGACGACGGGCCGGCCGAATTTTTCCGCCTGCTTCATCTGGCGCAGGGCTTTGCGGTACCCTTCCGGGTTGGCCGAGCCGAAGTTGCGGCGCACTTTTTCCTCCAGCGTGCGCCCTTTTTCCAAAGCGACGACGGTGACGGGCATATCGTCCAGAAAAGCAAGGCCCGTTAGGACCGCCGGGTCGTCGGCATACCGGCGGTCGCCTTTAAGCTCGATAAAATCGGTGAAAATCCGCTCGATATAGGCCTGCCCCGTGGGGCGGTTGGCGGCCCGGGCGGCCATGACGCGTTCGTAGGCGGTCATGCGTCACCACCCTTTCCCAAAGGCGTATGCAGGAGCAGAAGCTTGTAAAACAGCTCCCGCTGTTCCGGCCGGGGCACGATGCGGTCGATAAACCCTTTTTCCATTAGAAATTCCGCCCGCTGGAACCCCGGCGGAAGCTTTTTGCGGATGGTCTGTTCGATAACCCTGGGGCCGGCAAAGCCGATTAACGCCCCGGGTTCAGCCAGAATGACGTCCGCCTGCATGGCGAAGCTGGCGGTGACGCCGCCGGTCGTCGGGTCGCAGAGCAGTGCAAGGTACAATAGCCTCTTATCGCTGTGCCGTCTGACGGCGCCGCTGACCTTCGCCATCTGCATAAGGGAGAAGATTCCTTCCTGCATCCGCGCGCCGCCGGAAACGATCAT
>JAKPBM010000287.1 GCA_029778935.1 Bacillota bacterium
AAACGAGCGGCGAACGGCGGGGGGTTTACATGTTTCCTTCCCCTTCGCGCTTTCGGACGGGCGACGTTTCCGCCCCGCCCATGCCCAGGGTGGACTTGATGCCGATGCCCGCGTAGTTGGCAAAGTACAACAGCAGCTTCGCCACTTCCGCAAGCGGCGCCGGAAGCCTGAGCTGCAGCGTAAGCTCCCCCGTAAACCCGAAAATCTTCGCCCCTTTCAGGCTGTACCGGGCGCTTTGCAGCCGGTACTGGCGGATGGTTACCCCTTCCTCTATCTGCCGGAGGGCAAACTCGTCGTCAATCACCGAATCCCGGTTGAGCGCGTTCCACTTGGTCACAAGATTGCCAAGCATCATCGGCGCCGTCGGGTACAACACGTACCGGCCGTTCTGCTTAAAGGCCGCGGGGGTCACCAGCCGCACGGATATCCGCTCCGCGTCGGCAAAATGCGCCTGGGAAAGGGTCATCAGCTCCTGCAAAGACGAAACGCGCTCCTCCCAAGCCTTCCCGACGGAAAACCGGCGGGAAACGCTTTCCACGCGGATGACCTCTTCCCGCGCCAAAACCTCGCGGATGGCTTCCGCCAGTTCCTCCTCAAAGGCGCAGAGGCGCCAGACGTAGCCGCCCGGCCCGCGGCAAAAGTGCTGGGTCAGCGGGGCGATTTCGTTTTTGTGCAACAGCTCGCCCAGCTCCGGCGGCAGCCGCTGCATAAGGGCTCCGTAGAGCTGGTAGCCGATGTTGTAGGGCACGGGCCCGTCCAAACTGGCAAGCGGCACCTGGAATTTATGTATCATGTTTTCTTCCTGCCTTAGCTGATTTCCACGCGGCACAGGCCGAACGGGTACAACTGGCCCCGGTAGGACGTGCACTTAACCGTGCGGGGCGAAATGCCGAGATGAACATCCTGCTCGTGCCGGTGGAGCCGGAACCGGCCCTGTAAGTACCGGGACACCTCCCGGACGGCCTTTTCCCGGCCCAGCAGCGGATACGCCGCGGATTTTGTGAAAAACCCGCTGCCGCCGCCGAGAAAGAGGGAATCGGGCGCGGCGGCCCCCGCTTTGGCGCCGGGGAAAGAGCGAATGTATTTGTTGTAGTACTCCGCGAAAGCGGCCACGGCGGCGCGGATGTCCTCCACGGAGATATAGCGGCCGAAAGACGTGTCGATGGTCAGGGCAAAGCGGATTTTCACCCCCGGGCGGACGCATTCCCGCACCACGGGCAGCTTTTTGGCAAAGCCTTTGGGCGAAATGTCCAGCTTGCGGCACAGCGTCATGTTTACGTTCTCAATCGGCTCGCTGTCGGAGATGCTCACGGTGCGCAGAATGTCGTTTAGCATCTCGTCTTTCCGCTTTCGGGCCAGGTTCAGCTTGTAAAAGTAGTGCTTCTGGATGGCTTTTGCGCTGTCCTTGTCCCATAGGCCGACAGGGTGGGGGTATTTATCTTCGTCGATGCGCTGGATGAGCAGGGCGGTGCGCAGGGCGCCCTTCAGCGAGCTTCCGGGGATATAGGCCCGGTTGTGGGCGTCCCGCAGGAAACAGTCGATGTCCCGCAGGGAGTGGGTTTCGTCCAGCGCGTCGCCGGCGTCGGTGGCGTAGAGCATCACGTCCCGCATGGCCGGGTACCCGTAGCCGAGATTCTGCAGGAATACGGCCAGGTTCCCGTCCCGGCCGAAGATAAACTGCTCGTAGGCGTCCATGAGGTTTTTCTGCACAAGAAAGGCAAAAAACTTTTCCCGGTCCAGCATTACCGCCTTCTGCAGGGCAGGGTAGTAGCAGTACTCGGTTTTCTTCAGGCGGGTGTTGGAGCCGATGAACGTGGGCGACAGGGTGGTCAGCGTAATTGTATACGTTT
>JAKPBM010000294.1 GCA_029778935.1 Bacillota bacterium
GGCGGGATGCAGGCCGTGTCCGGGACGTGCGGGAATTTCCAAGCCTCTGCCCAAGCACGTTCGGGCTGAACCCATGTGCCCCATGTTCAGGTATGGCGCAGGGTGCGGCGGGGGTTAAGAGAGATGTAGGCGGGTGCAATATCGGCCTTTCGGCCGGGCGAAAGAGAACCTATCGCCCCTCCCCTCCGGCGAAAAAAGCAATTCCTTCCGGCGGCGGAAAATATGTATAATATAGGAAAAATTGACCACACTTCCTCTTGGAGAACTCTTGCAAAGGAAGTGTGGTTTTTTCTATGAAAGCGTGCATATTGGCCGGCGGCGAGGGCCGGCGCCTGCGACCGCTGACGTCCTTTTTGCCAAAACCCTTAGTGCCGGTATTGGGAAAACCGGTTTTACACCATATTGTCGAGCGGCTGAAATCCTTCGGGATTACGGAAATGGCCGTCACTCTTATGTACCTGCCGGAGATGATTAAAAACTCTCTTGGCGATGGAAGCGACATGGGCGTGTCCATCCACTACTTTACGGAGGAAACGCCCCTGGGCACGGCCGGCGGGGTCAAAGCCTGCCAGACTTTTCTGGAAGGCGACGACTTCCTCGTGATATCCGGCGACGGGCTGTGCGACTTTCACCTGCCGGAAGCGCTGGCCTTCCACCGGCAGAAAAAGGCCGACGTAACGGTTATCCTGACCCCCCAGAGCCAGCCGCTGGAATACGGCCTGGTGCAGATTGAGGACGACGGGCGCATCACCCGCTTTGCCGAAAAACCCGCCTGGGGGCAGGTGTTTTCCAACCTGGTCAATACGGGCATCTACATTATCTCCCCGAGAGTTCTTTCCGAAATCCCCACCGGGAGGTTTTACGATTTCGCCAAGGATTTGTTCCCCAAACTCCTGGCGGCGGGCCGGCCGGTCTACGGCATTGAGATGAAGGGCTACTGGTGCGACATCGGCGACACGGACGCCTACCGCCGCTGCGTCATCGACGCTCTGAACGGGGTCATCTCCCTGCAGGCGGCCCTGCCGAAAAACGAAAACGGGATATTCGGCAAAGAGGGCATGCCCATCCTGCCCAAGGACGTTGAGCTGATTCCGCCTTTATATATCGCGCCGTCGGCCAAAATCATGCCCGGCGCCAAAGTCGGGCCGAACGTGGTGCTGGGGCCGTCGGCCTACGTGGGCGAGGACAGCGCGGTGGCCAACTCGCTTATTGACGGCAGTGTCGGCGCACGGTGCGAAGCGGACGGCGTCATCCTCTGCCCCGGCGCTGTGGTGGGGGCGGGGTCCACGCTGGCGGAAGGGGTCGTTGTCGGCGGGGGCGCGCGGCTGGGCGACGACTGCCATGTGAGCCAGGGCGTGCGCATCTTCCCCGACGTGGCCGTCCCCGCGGGCACCCGCGTGCGCCACACCATCGTCAAGGGCAGCGCGCCCAAGGTGGTGTTTGACAACAACGTCATCACCGGCCGGTACGGCCACGAGCTTTCCCCCGACATCTGCGTGGCCGTCGGGCAGGCCTGCGCCGGGCTGGTGGAGGGCGGCCCCGCCCGCGTCGCCGTAGGCAGCAGCAAAAGCGCCGACGCTACCTCCCTGGCGTACGCGCTGGCCAGCGGCCTTGCCTCCGCCGGCTGCCAGGTGTTTTTCCACGACATTCCCTTTGCGGCGGGGGCGGCGGCCATGTCGAAGCTGGCTTCCTGCTCTTTGTCCCTCTTTATGGAGAACGATGAGAACCTGAACCTGCATATCTTTGATAGGAACGGGATTGCCATTTCCTCCTCCGTCCAGCGGAAGCTGGAAGGCATGGTGGCCCGGGGCGAAGGGAACATGGTTTCCTCCCTTTCGGCGGGGAAAATTACCGCCTTTACCGGCGGCGTTGAGTATTACGCCGCCCTGGCCGCCTCCCAGGGCAAGGCGGGCCGGGGCCTTTCCGTGGCGGTCCACGGCGGGCACCCGGCGGCAACAGCCCTGGCCAAGTCCCTGACGGCGGCGGGGTTCACCCTGCCCATGCAGCCGGCCCTGGCTTTTTCGGGGCTGACGGTGTCGGTGGCCCGGTCGGGCTTTGCCTTTGCCGTTTCCGACGGCAATGTCCGCTGCGAAGGGCCGAGGGCGCTGGCTTTGGTGCTGCTGGCGGCGTTTATGGACGAACCGGGACTGAAAATCGCCCTTCCCTACGAAGCGCCTAGGGCCTTTGACGTGCTGGCGGCCCAGAACGGCGGCGAGATTCTGCGGCTGGGCCGGGACGAAGGCGCCGGGCAGCTCTACGCCTCCCAGCCGTTTACGAGAGACGCCGTGTTCGGCGCGCTGAAGCTGCTTTCCTTCCTCTCCTCCTCGGGCAGCAGCCTTTCCACCTTAGCTTCCATGCTGCCGCCGTTTTTCGAGCACGTGCTGGAAATCCCTTGCGAATCGGACAAAAGCGCCGTCATGCGCAAGCTCACCGAAAGCTGCCGCAGCATGAGCTGCGAACTGGTGGGGGGGTTGCGCATCTGCGTGGACGGCGGGTATGTGCGCATCACGCCCAGCGCGTCCAAGCGGACGCTGAAAGTGGCCGCCGAGAGCTTTGCGGAGGAGTTGGCAAGGGAACTGGCGGTGAACTTTGCCGACCGGGCCATGCGGTTTGACAAACCGGCGGAAACGATGGAAAAGATGCCGGCAAGCGCGCAGGGCAGGGGCCTTCCGCCGTCGTAAATTTCATGCCTTTACAAAATACGCCCGGTATGGTATACTTTCTATAATGCATATGCCGCCGGCAGAAAGGAAGCGACCGAGCTTCCTTTCTGCCGCGGATACGGGTTATGGAAGTCCAAATCGGGTTTTCGGGTTCGGGGGGCAGAGTCCGGGCGAGCAGCTCCGCCGGGTGAAGCCTTTTGGCCGGGAAAGGTATTCCATGGGCGTGGGGGAAGCCGTGTTTCCCTCTGCCCTCTTTTTCGTGTGCCGGCCGTTTACTTATTTTGGATTTTTGCATGAATATATTTCGCACTTTTGCTAGGAGGCTCTATGGCTCAGAAATTAAAAATCATTCCCTTAGGAGGGTTGTGCGAAATCGGGAAAAACATCACCGTCTATGAATACGGC
>JAKPBM010000297.1 GCA_029778935.1 Bacillota bacterium
CACCGTCGCGATGGCCGCGCCGGTAACGCCCATGACCGGAAAGCCCAATTTGCCGAAAATCAGTATGTAGTTTAAAACCAGGTTGGTAAACACGGCGGCAAGGCTTGCCTTCATGGGCAGCATGGTCTCCCCCGTTTCCCGTAGGGTACCGCTGTACACCTGGGAGAGCGCAAACGGCGGAAGGCCCCAAAGCATTACGCGAAGGTAATTCTTTGCGTGCTCCAGCATGGCCGCCCGGTCGGCGGGGCTTCCTTCCCCCTTCAGAAACAGGGAGATC
This sequence comes from Bacillota bacterium, assembly GCA_029778935.1. Lineage (GTDB taxonomy): Bacteria > Bacillota > Clostridia > Oscillospirales > QAMX01 > DUUG01. The sequence continues at coordinate 278 of JAKPBM010000297.1, forward strand.
AGCCCGTCGCCATAAGCTATAAATATAGCCACCGCCACGGCCAGCGTCGCCGCGATGGTCCAAAGCTTGAATCGCACCGTATAGCGCAGGCCTTCATTGTCCTTGGCGCCGAAATACTGGGCGCCGAAGATTCCCGCGCCCGAAAGCCCGCCGAAAATGGCCAAGTAGAACACGAACATAAGCTGGTTGACGATGGCGACGCCGGACATTTCGACCGTCCCCACCCGCCCGATCATGATATTGTCCAGCAAGCTGACAAAGTTGGATATGGCGTTCTGCACAATCAGCGGCAAAATCAGCAGGATGACCGTAGAATAAAACTTGCGGTCTCCGATAAAGGTGTTCCGGAATTTACCGAACGCGCCTGTCGATGATTTCATAAGAGCCTCCAAGGGAAAATTCGACAACAGAGGACATTGTACCATAAAAAATTTACATAGTCCAGAGTCTTTTCAAGGAAAATGCAAGCAAACCGCTTGAAAAGCCTTCGGACAGGCCGCCGTTGCGTTTTGGGGGCCGGAAAACCCTTGTCCATACCCTTCGCGCGCTTTGGCGTTTCAAAAAGGTTTTTGGTTCCGCCTGCCCCAGACTGGGATAGAAGATTCCCTCTGTTCAAAAAAATGTAAGAAAAGAAACCGGTTTTCAGCAGCCTTCGCCCCGCCGGAAAGCGCAGGAAAGCCAAAATGCGGCATGGCATTTTGCGTAAGGCGCGGAAGCCCTTGCGTGTGCTTTTGCCTGCCGACGGATAGACGAAGAACGGAAACGCATGTGCTTAGCGTTTTGCCTGCCCGCAACACGGGCTTGGGCTTGTTGTGGTACGGAAAGTATCCTGCCAGCGGCGTGCGGGCACGCTGAAAATTTGTGCTTGCGCCCGAACTGGCGGGAGTGCCCCAGGCCTTCGGCGCGCCCATGGGCACGGCGGACGTGCCGGAAGCCTTGCCGGACATTTCGGCGACGGACGGAATCCGCTCCTCATGGGGCCGGCAGAGCCCGCCCGATGCCTCTTCCCACTCCGCGCGGCTGGCCTTCGTTTTCTACCCGGAAACGTCCGTCTGCCGCCCCGTTTGCCAATCGACTTTTCACCCGGAACGTGCTACACTATATCTGTCCGGCCGGAAAATTCTACCGGAAAGTTTGGCAAGAGGAGAATTTGTAATGGCAAAGGAATTCACCATTCGTCTGCTGGAAAACGAGTTCTGGTGGGGCGGCAATATCGACGACGGCGTCATCATGCCGTTTTCCGCCCAGGAGCTTTCGCGGGATCTGTACACCAACTTCCGCGGCAACCAGGCGGCGCCGCTGCTCCTTTCGAGCAAAGGGCGGTACGTCTGGTCGGAGGAGCGGTTTACATACACCTTCCAAAACGGGGAGCTGCACATAAAAAGCGATTTGGCCGAGGTGGAGTTCGGCCAGGGGCATCAAAACCTTCGGGAAGTATACCGCTTCGTTTGCCAAAAATTCTTCCCGCCCCAGGGCACATGCCCCGACCGGCTGCTCTTTACGGCGCCGCAGTACAATCTTTGGATTGAGCTGATGTACGAGCCGACGCAGGAGAAAGTGCTGGCCTATGCCAAAGCCGTGCTTGACAACGGCATGCCGCCGGGTGTGCTCATGATCGACGACAACTGGCAGGAATATTACGGCAGCTGGGACTTCCACCCGGGCCGGTTCCCCGATCCCAAGGCGATGGTCGAGCAGCTGCACGCCATGGGCTTTAAAGTGATGCTCTGGACCTGCCCCTTTATTAGCCCGGACACTATCACCTTCCGCATGCTGCGGGACAAGGGCTACCTTATAAAAGACAGAAACGGCAACCTCGCCATTCGGCGCTGGTGGAACGGATACAGCGCCCTGCTGGACGCCACTAATCCCGACGCTGTGGCCTGGTTCCAGGGAGAAATGGACCGGCTGATGGCCGAATACGGTATCGATGGCTTCAAGCTGGACGCCGGCGACCCCGAATACTACGAAGACGACGACATCTGCGCCGTGCCGACCACCCGAAACGGCCACTGCGAAGCCTGGGCGCGGGTGGGGCTGAAGTACGCCCTGAACGAGTACCGGGCCTGCTGGAAACTGGCCGGGTACCCGCTGGTGCAGCGGCTCAAGGACAAAAACCACTCCTGGGAGGGCAACGGCCTGGCTTCCCTAATCCCCAACGGCTTGGCCCAGGGGCTGGTCGGGTATGCCTTTACCTGCCCGGACATGATCGGCGGCGGCCAGCGCTCCTGTTTTGTCGCCAATTGCGGCCGGCTCGACCAGGAGCTGTTCGTCCGCTACGCCCAGTGCTCGGCGCTGTTTCCCATGATGCAGTTTTCGGCGGCCCCCTGGCGGGTGCTGGACGAGGAGCATTTGGCCTGCTGCGTGGAAGCGGCGAAACTGCACGCGGAGCTGGGCGAAACCATCGCTGCATTGGCGGAGCACGCGGCGAAAACGGGCGAACCCATTATGCGGCATATGGCGTACGTGTTCCCCGACGGCGGGTATGAGCAGGTGAAAGACCAGTTTATGCTGGGGGACGACATTCTCGTCGCCCCGGTATTGGAAAAAGGCGCAACGAAGCGGACCATTCTATTCCCGGAAGGCACATGGCTGGGCGACGACGGAAGCGAAGTGGCCGGGCCCTGCACGAAAGAAGTGGACGCGCCCCTGTCCCGCCTGCCGTGGTACCGGAAAAAGTAGGCCGTCATGCAAGTTTTGCGCCGCGGCAAACGTGTTAACGGCGCATGATTGACGGGAACTTCGCAATTTGCATGAGCCAAAGCGTAAGAGGAAATTACACCGTTAAATGCCGGTGTTCGGCATACTTTGGCGCTAAACGCGCCTTTTCAAGCCAATACGGCCCCCGTCCCATTGACGGGGCCGTTAAAGGTTCCCACTTTGCTGACGCTTTCGTCAGCATTTTTCTCCCCGCGTGTTTTGCGGCCCGCGCCCGTAAGACAGCGTGGGAAATCTGCGGCGCCGGCGCTCGGTTTTCCTTGCGCGGTGCAGAAATTCAACGCAAATAAGTGTAAACCTGCGCACTGTAAACCGCCTATGCCGTCGATTTTGTGGTAATATATATAGAAAGATTATATTTTTATAAGGGAGGAAGATTGCATGCCTATAGGCAGACATGGGCCCGGCGGCCCCCGGGGCTTTGGACACGGACCCGGCCGCGGTTTCGGTCACAGGCACGGCAGACCCGGGCCGGGCGGATTTGGACATCGGCATGGCGGATTAGGACATAGGCACGGCGGGTTTCACGGGCCGAGAAGAGGATTCGGGCCCCCTCCCCCTCCCCCGCCGCCCAGAAGAAGATACGGATGTCCCATGGGCTGTCTCGGCTGCGGCGGGTTCCTGTTTTCCGTGCTTGCCGCCGTGGGCGGTATCGTAGCGGCGATGCTTTTCCTGTTCTAACGCGATGTACGCCGCCGTTCGCGTGCTGCGCACCGGCGGCATATTCGATGGCGGGCCGCACGGGCAGACCGGGCGGCTTTTGCCCGCCTGTTTTGCGCGGTATACGTTCCTTTGCATATAGCGCGCTGCCTGGTTGCCTGGAAGGTTTCTTCCCTGCCGATTCGTTTCCCCGTCCGCGCTTTTTAACACCGCAGAATCGCCAAGCGCTAAAAACAGACATCGATGCCCGGGAAGCGCTGCGCAGGCATTCGGCAGTCTGCGGTTTGCGCTCCCGATTCCGTGCCGCGTAATGGCAAAAGGAGATTTTTTATGAAAATCGGAGTGTTCGCCGATTCCCATTACTGCACGAAAGACGAGCTCTGCGGCACCCGCCGCCCGGCCCTTTCGCTGTCCAAACTGAAAAACGCCCTTTGGGAGTTTAAAAAGCAGGGCGTCGAACGGATCCTCTGCCTGGGCGACCTGGTGGATACCGACGATACCGCCGAGCAAAACGCGGAAAACCTGCGGCGCGCCGCTTCCCTTCTGGCAGAAACAGGCCTTCCCTGCTGTTGCTGCATGGGAAACCACGACGCGGCTTTGTTTTCCAAAAACGAGTTTGCCAATCTGACGGGGTTTACCCTTGCGCCGGCCGTTATCAAGGCGGAAAACGCCGCGCTGATCCTCCTGGACGCCAACTTCAACCTTGACGGTTCCCCGTACGAACCGGGCAAGGTGAACTGGACGGAAACCGTGATCAGTCAGGCGCAAATCCTGTGGCTGAAGCAGACGCTTGCGGATTGCCGGGGGCTGGATGTGTACGTCTTTATCCATCAAAATCTGGACCCGGCGGTGGACACCAGCCACGTCGTGCAGAACGCGGCGGAAGTGAACCGGATTCTTGCGGACGGCGGCAACGTCCGAGCGGTGTATCAGGGGCATTACCACCCCGGCGCGGTCAACGTCCATAACGGCATCCCCTACATCACGCTGCAAGCCATGTGCGAAGGAACGGAGAATTCGTTTCGGGTAATCGCGGTGTAAGCGGGGAAGAATGGATTTCCTGCTGCATACGTCGTTGTCCTTTTTGAAAAGCCTAAACTTACGAAGTAAAAACAGGCGCATCTGATGCAGATGCGCCTGTTTTGATTTTCAGATTGAGATTACCATATGACTTAGGCCGGAAAATCACACAACCAGCCGGCGGGACAGCCGCATACCTATATAGGAATGCAGGCCGCACCCGTCACACAACCTGAAAAATATAAAACTTCAGATAATCCGTTTCCGGCACGTTCCACAAGATGGGATGGTCCGGCGATTGCTGGCGGGCTTCGATCTGCCGCAAAGACACGGCGGCGTCTTTTGCGGCGTCGGCCAGCACCTTGCGGAACAGCTCGTCGGGCATAAAGTGGCTGCAGCTGCAGGTGGCCAGGTACCCGCCCCGGGGCAGCAGCTTCATGGCCCTTAAGTTAATCTCCTTATACCCTCTGGCGGCGGAATGAACCGTTTTGCGGGACTTGGTAAACGCCGGCGGGTCGAGGATGATAAAGTCGAAATCGCGGTTTTTCCTCTCCACCAGATTTAACAGCAGGTCGAACACGTCTACGCAGAGAAAGTCCATCCGCCCGTCTAGCCCGTTGCGCGTTGCGTTGGCTTTCGCCATTTCGATAGCCTGTTCGGAGATGTCCACACAGGTGACCCGCTCCGCCCCGCCTAGTGCTGCGTTCAGGCCGAAAGAGCCGGTGTGGGTAAAGCAGTCCAGCACCCGCTTGCCTTTGGCAATCCGGGCCACGGCGGCGCGGTTGTATTTCTGGTCCAGAAAGAAGCCGGTTTTCTGCCCGTTTTCCACGTCTACCAGGTACCAAACACCGTTTTCGCAAATCTCCGTTACGGCGGAGTCCGGCGCGGGAAAGCCGTCCGCCCAGCCCTTATACTCCGGCAGCCCTTCTTTGGCCCGAAGGTCAATATCGTTGCGCTCGAAAATGCCGGCGACCGTCTCCCCCATTTCGCTTAGCACATCCCAAAGGGCACGGTATACCGTCTCTTTGACCAGCTCCATGCCCAAAGAGGTGATCTGAACGGACAGGATATTGCCGTAGCGGTCCACCGTCAGCCCGGGCATCTGGTCCGCTTCCCCGTGAATCAGGCGGCAGCAGGTAAAATCGGCCCCCGGCATAACGGTTTTGCGGTACATAACGGCATACTCCACCCGCCGGCGCCAGAATTTCGCGTCGAATGTGTCGTTGGCGTTGCGGGAAATCAGGCGGACGGTGATTTTGCTGTTGTTGTTGTAAAACCCCGTGCCCAGAAAGGCGTTTCCGGCAAGTACGTCCACCAGCCCGCCGTTTTGCACGTCGCCCTCTAACTTTACGATTTCCTCCCCGTACACCCACGGATGCCCGCTTCGAACGCTTCGCTCGGCCTTGGGGGTAATGGTGACTTTGGGATACTGCCGTTCCTGTTTCATCCGAATCTCCTTGCGAAAAAATTTCTTGCTGATTGTAGCACATTTTGCCTTTTGCTTCAACGGCAACATCAGTGTTTGACGGAAGCCTTCGGTTTAGTCATGCTACGGGCGCAAAGCGCACAGGCCCGCCAGGCCCGCCGGCTGCGGCGGGCAATGCAATCTCTGCGGAAAACCTTGCATAAACGCCCAAACCGCCGATTCCCTGCAAAACCGGCAAAAAGAAGGACGCGTTTTATGCGGCCTTTTCCTTTACTTTTTCACCGCCGTCATCATAAACAGGGTCAAATACCCTTCCGTATCCGCGTCGTGCAGGTCTTTATCGCACATTACGCGCCATAACTCCGTGCCGTCGGGCACGTCGCCGGAAAAAGGTTACGTCCACGAGACCGGTTTTCTCCCACAAATCCCGCCACCAAGACGCGCTGTGAAAGGCAAACATGTCCTTTTCCCAGTAAGGCCGCATGGCTTCAGGCAGGCCGTTGGCAAACTCCCTGGTCAGCCCCGGGCTGATAATGCCGAACTGGCCGCCCGGCCGCACCAGTTTCGCATAGAAGCACGGAACATACGTTTCGTCCGTCCCGTACTAGTGGTCCGAGTCGACGCTGACGGCCGCGTCGAAGAAGTTGTCGGCATACGGC
>JAKPBM010000315.1 GCA_029778935.1 Bacillota bacterium
TCCGTAGCCGTTTCAAACCGGGGCGCGGCGAAAAACGCCGTTTTGGCCAAAAGCTCCGTCACAGGCAGCGGCTGGCCACAGCGGTAGGCGCCGTGGCCAAAGGGGTTTTCGCCGTTAAACAGCGGCGCCTGGTGCAGCCGCCCGTAGCCGCACACGCCGCAGGCTACGCCTTCGGCGGAGAGGGCTTTTAAGAAGCTGCCCAGCGACAGCCCGCCCAGCTTTTCCGGCAGGTAGCGCATATAGTGGTAGGCATACACCCGCTCAGAGCCGGCAGACACTTTCTGCGGCTCGATGCAGGCAAATTCTGCAAGCCGTTCGTCCAGCAAACGGCCCAGCCGGTTGCGCTTTTCGTTCCACTCGTCCAGATGGTCCAGCGCCGTATCCGCCAGCACCATGGCCATGGGGTTGGGGCGGTATTTAAAGCCAAAGCCGGTTAGGGCATACTGGCGGTAGGGCGAATCCTCCGGCAGGCCGCCCAGCCGCTCATAGTGGCCGACAGCCAAGGCCCGCTCGTAGTAGGCGCGGTTGTTGGTCACAAACACGCCGCCCTCCCCCGCCGGAAGCAGCTTGGAGCCTTGCAGGGAGTAGCAGCCGATGTCGGCAATGGCCCCGGCTTTCTTTCCCTTGTATGTTGCCCCGTGGGCGTGGGAAGCGTCCTCAATGACGGGGATGTTGTGCCGTTTCGCCAGTGCCAGAATGGGGTCCATGTCGCAGGGCGTGCCCCAGGTATGTACCAGCACGATGGCCTTCGTTTTCGGCGTGATTTTCGCGGCAATCGTCTCCGCCGTCATGAGATGGGTCGACAGCTCCACGTCCGCAAACACAGGCACCGCGCCCAGCGACGCCAATGGCGCCACCGTCGCCCAGTAGGTAAAAGAAGGCACGATGACCTCGTCTCCCGGGCCGACGCCTGCGGCCACCATGGCCATGTGCAGCGTCGCCGTGCCGTTGGTGGCGGCGATGGCGTAGGACGCGCCCAGGTAGTCGGCAAACTTCTTCTCCAACTGCCCCACTTCCGGCGCCAGCGAGATGTTGCCGGCCTTTAACAGGCTTTCGACCTTCGCGTACGCTTCCGGCGCGACAATCGGCGCCGTATAGGCGGAAGCAGGTCTGGTTACGGCTTTTTCTCCCCCGAACAACGCTAACTTCTCCATACGAATCCTCCTAAATCCGCACCATCCGGCCGCTTTTGGCCAAACGGTAAACGGCGTTAATCAACTCCAAGGCCCTTTTCCCTTCCCGTGCGTCCAGCATCACCGGCGAACCGGTGCGCGCGGCGGAAACCATGTCCTCCCTATGCAGCCGGTGGCCCCGGCGGGAAATGGCGGCGGGGCCCGCATGCCCGCTTTGCCAGGAAGGTACAACCCGCAGGAGCTGCCGAGCGGGCTCAACATCGGCAAACGCCTTTGCAAAGTGTGTTGCCCGGGCGATGTCATTGTCAAAAACGGCCGCAAGTTCGGCGTTTTCGGTTTCCTGCAGCGCCTGGGCAAGGACACCGGCGGCCGTACCGCTGCCCACAAGGACAAATGTCACGGGCGTGCTCATACAAAGGCTCCTTTTGCTGCCTTATCTGGCAAAGGCCAGGCAGACCTTGCGGATGGCCTCGGCCGTTTCCTTTATGTTGGCCTGCTTCCAGTTCTCATGGGGATAGAGAATGACCGTATCGCGGTTGGCCTGACACGCGTTGGGGATGTCGTCCAGCGTGAAGACCTTCTCCCTGTCGCCTTGATAAAGCGGTGACGCCCAGGGATAGCCGCTGTCTCCGAACACGCGCCGGGTGGCGTACCATTCGTAGGTAAAAGGAAGCACGTAGCTGCCCATCAGCGCCACCCCTTCGGCCGCCAGGGCTTTGCAGAACGTGTCCTTGTCGCACGCCAGTTTGTCCCAATCCAGCAGCAGCCGGAAGAACCAGTAGGACGGCTCGGCCCCTTCGGGCAAAGGAATCGTCCGTACCATGGGCAAATCGCTAATTTGCTCCCACAAAGCGCTTACCACCGCCCGCCGGCCGTCGGCAATGGCTTTTACTTTCTTGATCTGTTCCCGCCCGATGGCGCAGTGAATCGAGTCGAGGTTAAAATTCAGCGACGCTACGCAGTTGGTGGTTCCGGAAGGCAGGCCGAAGGGCTTGCCTCTGTCGGAATGGCGGCGGATGTTCCAGTAAATGTCCTCATTTTGGGTGTACACCATGCCGCCCTGCCCGCCGGCGCAGACATGTTTGCTGTACATAAACGAAAACGCCGCCACGTCGCCAAACGTCCCCACCGCTTTCCCGTTGAGTTTTGCGCCGTGGGCCTGGGCACAGTCTTCGACGACGAAAATGCCCCGCTCTCTGGCAAAGCGGCAGATGCGCTCGGCGTCCGCCGGTTCGCCGGCGATGTGGGTAAGCAGGATGGCGGAGGTGCGCTCGTTCGTAAGCGCTTGGATGCTCGCCAGCCCCATG
>JAKPBM010000354.1 GCA_029778935.1 Bacillota bacterium
AGTCAACGTAGAGCTTACCCGTTTTGACAAGCTTCAGCATCAGCCCCGTAACCAAACCGTAGACGGCCAGTTCCACCATCATGGGGCCAAGGTACGGCGCCGGCGGCATGCCTGTCAGCAGCGAGGAAACCAGCGGGCCTAACAGTCCGGCCGCCAGCCCAAACACCCAGCCGCACACCAGACCGCACAGGAGCACGGGGATATGCATGGGCGAAAGGACGGTGCCGCCGTTGGGGATGAAGTGAAACGCCATGGGCAGCACAACGCACAGCGCGATGCAGACGGCGGTAATCACCGTTTTCTTGATAACGGACATAATAACCCTCCTTAAACATAAAAAAGCCACAAAAGCCTTCCCTTCTGAGAGAGAAGTGCCTTCGTGGCACATACTACCAGTAGAAATTATAGATTATCACAAAACCTGCCACACTCTTCGGAGGTGCGTCTGCCTTCTAAGAAGGCCGCCTTCCTTCGGGAAGGCTTTACAGGCAAAGTATACCATGTTCGCCCCGTTTCGTCAAGGGCCGCCGAAAAAGGCGCCCGCCCTTGCCGGCAATGGCAAATTATAGTAAGCGGCGAAGAACTGGTAAATACAGTAAAAGCTTAGAAGATGGGGAAAGCTGTATGCGGGTGCTTTTAATTATCCCGGCTTACAACGAGGAGAAGAACATCCAAAAGGTCGTCGAAAAAGTGCGGGCCTACCGGTCCCGCTGCGACTTTGCGCTGGACTACGTGGTCATCAACGACGGCTCCACCGACAACACCAAGCAGGTCTGCCTGGAAAACGGCATTCACCATATCGATTTGCTGCAAAATCTGGGCATCGGCGGCGCGGTGCAGACAGGGTATCTCTACGCTTTACGAGAAGGGTACGATTACGCCGTCCAGTTTGACGGCGACGGGCAGCACGACCCCGAGTGCCTGCCCCGGCTGTTGGAGCCGCTTGTCGCCGGACAAGCCGATTTTTGCATCGGCTCCCGTTTTATGCAAAACGCCAGCGCCTTCCGCTCCACAAAGCTGCGGCGGGTGGGCATCCGGTTTCTTTCCTGGCTCATCCGGCTTCTGACCGGCACCAGGGTGACGGACCCCACCTCCGGCTTTCGGGCGGCCAACCGGGCGGTCATCGCCAGCTTTACAAAAGACTACCCTTCCGATTATCCGGAGCCGGAGTCGATAGTCCATCTTGCCCGAGAGAAGTTCCGCATCTGTGAAGTCCCCGCCAACATGTTCGAGCGGGAGGAAGGCACGTCTTCCATCCGCTCCTGGAAATCCCTATATTATATGCTGAAAGTCAGCATCGCTATTCTCTACGCCGGCCTGCAGAGGAAAACCGGCGGTAAAATTAGCAGTTAGGGGTGCGGCCATGAGTACGCTGCTTCGAATCGAGCTGACCGCCTTTGCCGTGCTGGCGCTGGCGGTGGTGGGTTATACGGCCAACCGGAAAGTTGTGCAGCTGAAATACGCGCTCATCTGGGTGCTCATTGCCGCCGGCATGATTATCACCGCCATATTCCCGGAACTTGCCTTTTTGGTCGCCGCCTTAGTGGGCATCGAAACGCCCTCCAACCTTATCTTTTTCCTGTCCATTGTGTCTTTGCTGGGCATCTGCTTTTCCCTTACCATCATCGTCTCCCGGCAGGAACATCAAATCCGTCGCCTGATTCAGCTTCTCTCCATCGACCACTACGAGTGGAAAGGCACCGACGCTTTTTCCGCCAATCACCCAAAGAAAGAGGATAAAGTATAACCTATGGAAGCAACACGTCCATCTCCCTGGAGAAAAGTCTGTCTGGAACTGCTCCCCGTGCTACTGGCCGTGCTGACCTTTGTGTACTGCCTGCACTATATCGACATTACGGGCCGGTACTCGGAGAGCTACTCCCCCGACGAAGGCAACTATATCCGAATGGCCCGGCGGATAGCCGCGGGGCAAGAATACAGCTACTGGGGCAAGGGGCCGGACGCCTATGTCACGCCGGGGTTCCCGCTGTTTCTGGCGTTTTTTATGAAGATTTTCGGAACAGACGTGTACGGCCTGTACTGGATCAAGGTGGTGCAGGGCATCCTCTGCGCCCTGACGGTGTACCTCACCTTTGTGCTGGGCCGGCAGCTCACCCGGCGGTACAGCGTGGGGTTAATCGCCTGCTGGCTGGTGGCCGCCAACGGGGCGTTTCCCTTTTTGGCCCGGTTTTTGCTGACCGAAACGCTGTACTACTGTACCATGACGGCCTTTTTCGTGGTTTTCGTCTACGCCTGCCGCAAGGACACCTGGTGGGCCCACGCCGTCGCCGGCGCGCTGTTTTGCGTAACCGTCATGGTGCGGCCGCTGGTGTTTGTTACGGCCCCGTTTTTGTACGCGCCGCTGTTTTGGCACCGGCGGAAACAGTGGAAACGGCCCCTTTTGCGTTTTGTCTCCTTTGCCGGCGCTTTTTGCCTGCTTGCGCTGCCCTGGTGGATACGAAATTACGTGGTCACCGGCAAGCTGATTCTCTTTGCCACCCAAACCAACCCCATTTTCGCAGGCTTAGCCCCGAGCGTCACCGCCTTAGGGCTGAAAGACCCCCGCACGTTTATCGGCAACATCAAACTGCTGCTCCACCTGCTTGTGACCCGGCCCGGCGCCACCCTGTACTGGATGACCCTGGGCAAGTTTGAGATTCTCTTCTTAAAGCCCATCGGCGTATGGAAGCTGAAAGTGTTTACCGCCATCGTCAGCCATATTACGCTGTATCTGGGGCTGTCCGGGGCGGCAGCGGTGCTGTTTCTGCCCAAAGCCCGGTGGGTGTCGATTGTGTTTTTGGTGTATCTGCTTGCCTCTTTTGTCTTTGTGCCCACGGCCCGGTACGGCCTGCAATATATGCCGCTGCTGGCGGTTTTCGCCGGCTGGCTGATTACCTTCCTGGCCGACAAGGTGCGGGAGTACAGAAAACTGTTATAAACTGTTATAATGGGAAAAACCCCCGATGGAATCCATCGGGGGTTTTCCACAGGGGAGCTTTGCAAGGTAGGTGCACTGTCGGATAGGTTACTTTTGATTCGTGTCCACGTATTCCTTAGCGTTGATGGTCTGCTGTAAGCTGGGCCGGGCAATCTTGGCAATGCGGCTGATCAGCCGCTCCCGATTGGACCAGGCAGCTGTCTTCTGGTTCTCAATGGGCTTTTTCGGAATTCTCGAAAGCATTTTAAACTCTCCCTTCCGACGCCTTTAGTATGCCACCGCAAAAGAAAAACATAAAAGAAATGGGAAGGAAAATTTTAGCAAATTCCCTCCCTTTTATTTATCAAATTTAGCAATGGAATATTTTGCAGATTTTTAATATGATGTGTGCATCTTTTTCATATTCTATCCAATGGATTTCCATAAGCGAAGAGGAATCTTTGTGCCCAGAAAACTCAAATTTTTCCTGTGCGTATGTCTCCTTTTTGCCACTATAGCCACTCCCGTAGCCGGCTATCTATATGACAATCCTCTATCCTTTACAAACTCGACAGCGGCCAATTATGAAGCGGATAAGCTCAACTCCCTCGGGCTGTTTTTGGGTACGTCCTCCGGCTATGACCTTTGGCGTGTTTCCACCCGGGCCGAAGGGCTTGTCATGCTCATCCGCCTGATGGGCGAGGAAGCCAAGGCAAAAGAATGCGCCTACACGCATCCCTTTCAGGATGTCCCCGCCTGGGCGGACAGGTACGTGGCGTGGGCTTACGCCAAAGGCTACACAAAGGGCACTTCCGCCACCACGTTTACCCCCAACAGCAATATTTCCTCCGGCGAATACATCACTTTCATGCTGCGGGCGTTAGGGTACGGCGACGGGGCAACCCCGCAAAACGCGGTCGCCAGAGCCGTCGAGGTTGGCCTGATTCACGAAGGCATGTATACGTTAAACCTGCCCTTCTGGCGGGCGGACATGGTGCGCGTATCGTATCTGGCCATGACCACGATCGAAAACACCACAAAAAAACCGCTTTTCGAAGTGCTCATCGACAGAGGCGCCGTCGATGCGGAGAAGGCCCGCACCCTGTTCCAACCCCTGCCGCAAAAGCTGTACAGCATCACGGGTCTGCGGAATCACCGGCTGAACATAGAAGCTTCCATCAGCGGGGACAATATCGTCATTTCGGGAACCCACGCCATGGACGACTTGGTATCTATTGTGATACTGATCCAGGAAACCCCCGACACGGATACATATTGGTACAAACAAACCGTACTGTATGACGAAATCGTCTGGCCTAACAACTCTTTTCGCCTTTATGCGCCGATTCCAAACCCAACAACCCCAAAAAACCTTGAACTGGAGGTTCGCGTGGAAAACGAATCGGCGGTAAGCCGCGCCATCGATAGAGTATGGCTCCGGAAGGATGCGGACGGCTGGTACTT
>JAKPBM010000360.1 GCA_029778935.1 Bacillota bacterium
AGGGAACTTAGACCCGGAAAAATCCGTCGAGCTTATGGAGCAGCTGAACCTTATCAACTCCCTGGGCACGACGATGATTGTCATCACCCACGACAAGCAGCTGGTAGACCAATACAACAAGCGCGTGATTACCTTGGACAGGGGCGAAATCGTCGGCGACGGCATCGGAGGATATGATACATGGAAGGCGGCGTCGCAGGAATGAGCGCAAATCTGGGTTACCTGTTGGGTGAGGGCATCAAGGGCATTTACCGCAACCGCACGGTCAACATCGCCGCTTTGTGCGTGCTGATTGCCTGCCTGGTGATTACGGGCAGTTTTGTGCTGGCCGTGCTGGGCCTGCAGAACATGGTGGTGGCGGCGGGCAGCCGGAACGAAATTTCCGTGTTTGTGGACGAAACCATGTCGGAAGAAGAAACCGCCGAAATCGGAAGGAAGCTTGCCGAGCTGCCCAACGTAAAAGATGTCCGCTTTGTTTCCAAAACCGAGGGGCTGGAATCGCTGAAAGAGCAGTTCGGTTCCCTCTTAGAGGGCCTGGAGGAGGACAACCCCCTTCGGGACGCCTACTACCTTACGCTGGAAGAGTTGGAGTTAGTAAGCGAAACGGCTGCAAGCGCGGCGGCCATCCCGGGCGTGGCGAAAGTGAATTACCGGGAGGACGTGGCGGCGACATTGGTGCGCGTGCGCAACACCGTGGCGGTGCTGGGCGTGGTGTTCATGCTGGCACTGGGCGTGGTTTCCACGGTGATTGTCTCCAACGCCATCCGGATTTCCGCCTTTGCCCGGCGGACGGAGATTTCCATCATGAAAATCGTCGGCGCCACCAACGCCTTTATCCGCACCTCCTTTGTCACCGAGGGCGTGCTGGTCGGTTTGACCGGGTCGCTGATTGCCTATGTGGGCCAGTGGCTGCTGTATGACAAGCTGGTGTATCCGCGGCTTGCGCAGTTAAGCTTTATCCACGTGATTCCGTTTTCCGAAGTGGCGATTCCCATGCTGCTGGCGTTCTGCGCGGCAGGGTTTTTCATCAGCGCCGTCGGAAGTGCGCTGGCCATTCGGCGCTACCTCTCTTTCTAAAACCTGTGGGGGAGCATACCATGAACAAAAAGCTATGGACACGCATCCTGCTCTGGATTCTGGCGGCCGTCATGCTGCTGCCGCTTCTGGGCGGTTTGGCCGGCGTTTTCTCCGTAAGCCAATCGGATCTGGATGCGCTGAGAAAAAAGAAAAATCAGCTCGCTTCCCAGCGTTCCGCCGCCCAGCAGAAGCTGGATTCCATCCAGAACGAGATTTCCACCGTCTTGGAGCGGAAAGAAGCGCTGGACGAAAAGATCGCCCTCATCGCCGAGGAAATCGAAGTCACCGACGAGATGATTGCCAAACTCGACGAGGAGATCGAGACGCAGTACGCGGAGCTTGCACGGCTGGCGGAAGAGGAAACCGCCCTCTACGAGCGGTTTAAAAAGCGGCTCCGCGTCCTCTATGAGGAAGGAAACGCCTCGTATCTGGAAGTGCTTTTCGGCGCGACGGACTTTTGCGACCTTCTGGACCGCATCGACAACATCGGTCTGGTGCTGGAGCACGACAACAACCTGATGAAGAACCTGAAAGACGTCCGCCGGCAGTCGCTGGAGGTGACGGCGGCCCTGGAGGCCAGCAAGCAGGAGCAGGTCACGCTGCGCGCCTCGCTGGAGCAGTCCCGCGCCGAGCTGGAGGCAGACTCCGAGAAAGCCGTGGCGCTTATCGCCGCCCTGATGAGCAAAGAGGCCGAACAGCAGGGGATATTGAACAACCTCATCTCAATGGAAAAAAAGACCCAGGCGGAGATGAACGCGACGGCCAAGGCGCTGGAGGAACAGCGCAAGAAGCAGGAGGAAGAGCGGAAACGGCAGCAGCAACAGCAGCAGAACCAGTCCGGCAAGCCGGCGACCTTCGTCTGGCCGCTGCCCGGGTACACATACATATCTTCCCAGTTCGGATACCGCAAGCATCCGATTACGAAACAGACCAACTACCATAGCGGCGCCGACATCCCGGCCCCGGCCGGAACGCCGATTCTGGCGGTGGCGGACGGCACGGTGATTGAGAATACATACAACAGCACCTTCGGATACTATGTACGCATCGATCACGGCAACGGCTATATCACGCTGTACGGCCACATGTGGAAGAAGTCGAACGTGGCCGTCGGCGCCAAGGTCAAGCAGGGCCAGGTCATCGGCGGCGTCGGCTCGACGGGCCTTTCCACTGGCAACCACCTGCATCTTACCATGTATAAAAACGGCACATTGGTGGACCCTTTAAAATATATCACACCCAAGTAAACCTTCGGTTGTTTGAAAAGAGGCGGAATGCATGATTGTCACCGGACGAAGGACACGGCGGCCTTCCTGGCTGCAGGTGACGGCCCTCTGTCTGCTGGTGGCCGTGGTCGCCATGCTGGCCACGGGCTATTTTCTGACCAGGCAGTTTGAAAAGCGGGTTTTCTACACCAGTAACTACCCGAAGCTGGATGAAATCAAGGCTCTGGTGGACGCCTACTACGTGGGCGAATACACCGACGAAGAGCTGATGGATATGCTGGCCACGGGGTTTGCCTACGGCATCAACGACAAATGGGCCTACTACACGCCGAAAAGCGAGATGGACGCGCTGCAGGAAAGCGTTACGGGCGTATATGCCGGCATCGGCGTGACCGTCAACAGGGAAATCACCGAAGACGGGTGCATGTCCATCCTGGACGTGTTTGAAGGCTCCCCGGCGGAGGAAGCCGGGCTTAGGCCGATGGACAAAATCTACGCCGTCGACGGGCAGCTGGTGTCCGAACTGGGCAGGGAAGGCACGGTGGCCGCCGTCCGGGGCGAGGAAGGCACGCCCGTTACGCTGACGATCCTGCGGGGCGAGCAGGAGATGGAGATCACCATCGTCCGCCGCAAGATTACCCAGTCCACGGTATACAGCGAAGTGATCAACGGCACTACCGGCTATATGCGGATATCCGAGTTCAACATGAACACCGACGAGGAGTTTAAGCAGAAGCTGGACGCCATGAAGCAGCTTTCCCTTACGGGGCTGATTGTGGACGTGCGCAACAACCCCGGCGGGCAGCTGGATTCGCTCATCAACATTCTTGACGAGCTGATGCCCGAAGGCGTGGCCTTTATCCAGCGCAACAAAGCCGGCCAGGAGCAAAGGCTCTTTGTTGACGGCAACTACTGGGACATCCCGCTGGTGGTCATCGTCAACCAGTACTCGTACAGCGCGGCGGAATACTTTGCCGCTGTCCTGCAGGAAATCGGCCGCGCCCAGGTGGTCGGCGAAAAGACCACCGGCAAGGGCGAAGCCCAGCAGACGTTTATCCTGTCCGACGGCTCGGCCATCAGCTTCTCGGTGCTGAAATACTTTACGCCCGGCGGCGTAAGCATTGCCGAACAGGGCGGCATCGTGCCGAATAAGGAAGTGGCGATGTCGGAAGAGCTGTATGCCATGGTCGGTCGGCTGACCCCCGAGGAAGACCCGCAGCTGGCCGCGGCGCTTGACCTTCTCCCGTAAAACGCAAAGCTGAACGGAGTATCCGTTCAGCTTTTTCCTTACCACAGACTTTGTAAAGGGGGAGCGACATGGAACACCGTCCCATCGTGGCCATACTATACGACTTTGACAAGACCCTTTCGCCCAAAAACATGCAGGACTACGGCTTTGTGCCGGAAGTGGGCATGGATGTGGCGGCCTTCTGGGAACAGTGCAACCGCTTTGCCAAGGAAAACCGCATGGACCCCATCCTGGCCTACATGTACTACATGACGGAAGCCGCCCGGGGCAGAAAGCTGATTACGCGGCAGGTGTTTAACGACCTGGGCAGAAGCGTCCGGTTTTTTCCCGGCGTGCCCTCCTGGTTTGACCGGGCCAACGCGTACGCCGCTCAAAAGGGGCTTTCCTGCGAGCATTACATCATATCGTCAGGGCTGAAGGAGATTATCGAAGGCACGGCCATCGCCCGTCATTTCAAAGCGATTTTCGCCGCCGAGTTTTACTACGACGACAAAAGCGTACCTGTCTGGCCCGCCATGGCCGTCAACTATACGAGCAAGACCCAGTTTCTGTTCCGAATCAACAAGGGCCTGTTGGACGTTACGGAACACGACGGCCTGAACGAGTACACGCCCGACGAGGAGCGGCGCGTGCCGTTTAGGAACATGATTTATATCGGCGACGGGCCGACGGACGTGCCCTGCATGAAGCTTTGCCGCGTGAACGGCGGCCATTCCATCGCCGTGTACCAGGCGGACAAAGCCAGTGCCGAGAAAATGCTGCGGGACGGGCGCATCGACTTTGCCGTGCCCGCCGATTACAGCGAAGGCAGTCCCCTGGAGCGGGCGGTTTTCGCCGTCATGGACAAGGTGGCTTCCCAGGAGCACATACTCGCTTTGCATAAGGAAAGCCGGCGGCGGGTATCGTCCCGGTAAGGGGCAGGGAAGCGTGCGGGCGGGTCGTGCGGCGGTCGGGCGGAATGTTGCGCGAAGTTGGCCTATTGCTTGCGGCTGACGGAAGCGGGGAATCTTCTCTGCGACGCTTTGCAACAGACGGGTTTTATGCACCGGAAAAGCAAGATTTTTGCGGCGCAGAAAGCCGGATGGGCGCGGCTTAGAGACGGCAGGGAGCAGGATAGGCGCGGTTCTCTTTGCCTTCGGCCCCTTTGGCCCGTGAAACCCGGCTATGAAAAATGTCAACTCCCTGTGCGTAACGCAAGTGTCTTGCCGCGGCTTTTATCTGCGGCTTTCCGCCGTTACTCCAACCTTATTACATACTTTCCCCGCCCCTTTTGCCGGCGTGCAGCTTTATCTCCTCCGCGTTGGCAGCAAACAGGCGAAAAACGCATCCGCGTTGTACACGGATTGGCAGAGCACGGCGTACCGTTCCGCAAGATAAGCAGGATTTGCTGCCCCTATAACTCCGGAACGCATATGCCGGCAGGCTGCGCCCAGCAAATTCATGCACATTAAAACCCCCAAAGAAAGCCGAAACGCGCTCTCTTTGGGGGTTTTGTCAGAGGAGTTACAACGAAACGGTACAGGTACGCTAGTTTCCTTCTCCTTCCGCCTCCTTTACGATTTGCTCCAAAACGGCAATTAAATCGTTCAGGTTTTCCAGCCTGACGTTGCGGGAAAGAATCTCATTCTTCAGTTCAATGGGGAGGGATTCAAATTTCGGCCGAAGGGACTCGCTGACGTAGGACATAGTATCACCTCAAGAGGCAGTATGCCCAAAAGGAAGTAATTCATCCAAATTTTTGGGGAAAACGGCCGAATATCGCTGGAAATTGCTGCCTACAATGCCAGTATTTCCTCCGCCAGCTCCTGCAGGGATTTCGCATCGGCCCGGCCGCAGGATAGCTTCATCGCATACCCGACAACTGCGGCCAGGGCCGCTTTCTTGCCCGCCTGATAGTCTTTCACCGCTTTGGGATTTGCCTGGATGGCAGTTTCCAGCAGGGCTTTCAGCTCGTTTTTGTCGGTAATCTGCCAGAGGTTCTCGGCGGTGATGTGCTCGTCCGGGTCGAAATCCTCCGCAAGAAGCCGGCGGGTAAGTTTCCGCGCCGTATTGCTGTTGATTTTTCCTTCGGCAAGAAGGTAGGCGATGCGGGCCAGCCGCCCGCGGGGGATGGGCGGGGCGGCCTCCTCGGAAATCGCTTTGACCACCTCCGAAACCAGCAGGGAAGCAAGGGGCTTAACGGAAGGGGCCAGGGCCGCTTCCGCTTCAAACCAGTCGGAAAGGTTCCGGCGGGAAGAAAGAACGTCGGCTTCGTCGGCGGAGACGCCAAACTCGGCGAGGTAACGCCGCCTTCGCTCGCCGGGGAACACGGGCAGCGTACCCCGAAGGCTTTCAATCCACGCCGGGTCCAGCCGCAGCGGCGGAAGGTCGGGCTCGGGGAAGTAGAGGTACTCCTCGCCCGCCTCTTTTCTGCGCATGGATACGGTTTTGCCCGTGGCTTCGTCAAACCGGCGGGTTTCCTGGACAACCCGCCCGCCGGAGGAAAGGATTTCCATCTGCCGTTCGATTTCGTACCGGATGGCTTTGGCGGCGAAAGCAAAGGAGTTTAAGTTTTTGATTTCCGTCCTTGTGCCCAAATGTGTGTCGCCCGCTTTGCGCACGGAGATGTTCACGTCGGCGCGGAAGGAGCCTTCGTTCATCTTTGCGTCGGAAATGCCGGCAAAGAGCACGATTTCGTGCAGCTTCCGCAGAAAAGCCGTCGCCTCCTCGGCGCTGGACAACTCCGGCTCGGTAACGACTTCAATCAGCGGGACGCCGCAGCGGTTGAAGTCCAAAAGGGTGCCGTATGGTTCGTGGAGCAGCTTGCCTGCGTCTTCCTCCAGGTGGATGCGGCGGATGCCGACGCGTTTTTCGCCTGCGGGG
Source organism: Bacillota bacterium (assembly GCA_029778935.1). Lineage (GTDB taxonomy): Bacteria > Bacillota > Clostridia > Oscillospirales > QAMX01 > DUUG01. Next base: position 6,415 of record JAKPBM010000360.1, read on the forward strand.
GTGTCGATGGCCAGCCAGCCGTTGCGGCAGAGGGGGTGTTCGTGCTGCGTAATCTGATAGCCCTTGGGCAGGTCGGGGTAAAAGTAGTTTTTGCGGTCAAAGGCAGAGTGAGCGTTAATGTCGCAGTGGGTCGCCAGCCCCGCCAGCACGGCCAGCTCCACGGCGCGGCGGTTCAGCACGGGCAAAGCGCCCGGCATGCCCATACAAACGGGGCAACACTGGGTGTTGGGCGGCGCGCCGAAGTCCGTTTGGCAGCCGCAGAACAGCTTGGTTTTCGTTTTCAGTTCCACATGTACTTCCAGCCCCACGACGGCTTCAAAGGCGTTTTGCACTAGGCTCCCTCCTTTGCCAATCGGTTTGTAAGCTCCACGGCGCGGCCGATGCGGTATAAAAGCCCTTCCGAGAGGGCGGGGCCCATAATTTGCAGCCCGCAGGGAAGCCCCCGGACGAACCCGCAGGGCACCGACAAAGCGGGCAAGCCCGCTAAACTGGCCGGAATTGTGCAGAAATCCGCGTACCACAGCTCCTGTTCGGAAAGCTTAATCCCCAGAGGGCGGGGCATGCGCGGCGAAACGGGGCTGATTAGGGCGTCAAACCGGGCAAAGAGGCGGGCAAACTCCTCCCGCAGCGTATCCCGGACAGCCAGGGCCTTGCCGTAGGCGTTTTCTTCGGAGGAAAGGAGCATGGCGCCGGCCAGAATGCGCTCTTTGATGGTTTTGCCAAAGCCCTCGAAGCGGGAATTTTGGTAGAGGGCGGACAAGGTGTCATGGTTTGCCCGTTTGCCGTAGCGCACGCCGTCAAACCGGGCCAGGTTGGAAGACAGCTCGGCGGCGGAAATGGCCATATAGGCAATCAGCGCGTCCTCCGCCGAGGGCAGGGAAACGTATTCCACGCCGGCCCCGGCCTTTTCCAGTGTTCCGGCGGCGGCGAGAACCGCATCCCGCACCGCCGGGTCGACGATATCGGAGAAAAACTCGCTAACTAGCCCGATTCTTAGGTTCTTCGCGCCTTTTTCCAACACATCCGAAAAAGAGCCGGGCGGGAAGGGCAGGGCGGTGGCGTCTTTGCCGTCGGGGCCGGAGATAGCTTCCAGAACCAGGGCGTTTTCGGCAACGGTCCTCGTCACCGGCCCGATCTGGTCCAGCGAGGACGCGTGGGCGACCAGGCCGTAGCGGGAAATGCGGCCGTAAGTGGGCTTCATCCCCACCACGCCGCAGAAGGCCGCCGGCTGGCGGACAGAGCCGCCCGTGTCGGAACCGAGAGAGAAGGCCGCTTCCCCCGCGGCAACGGCGGCGGCGCTGCCGCCGGAGCTTCCGCCGGGCACTAACGTCGGGTCCAGCGGGTTTTTCGTGGGGTAAAAGGCAGAAGTTTCCGTGGAGATGCCCACGGCAAATTCGTCCATGTTGAGCTTGCCAAGAAGCGGCGCGCCGGCCAGGGCCAGCCGTTCCGCCGCCGTGGCGTCGTAGGGCGGGACGAAGTTTTCCAGCATGCGCGAGGCGCAGGTGGTGCGGATGCCCTTGGTGCAGATGTTGTCTTTTAGTGCCATGGGGATGCCGAGCAGGGGCGGCAGGGGTGAGCCTTCCGCGCGCAGTGTCCGGATGCGGGCGTCGGCGGCTTGGGCATCGGCGAGCGCCCGTTCTTCCGTTACGGTGAGAAACGCGGAAATTTGCGGTTCCCTTTGGCGGATGGCGGCAAGGAAAGCCTTGGCAAGCTCCACGGCGGTAATTTGTCCTGTTTCGAGCAGGCGGTGCAGGGCGGGGATGGCGAGGTTTGTCAAATCGGTCATGCGGGGTCTCCTTCCGTGGGGGCGTCCCAGACGGGCGGGACGAGAATATAGCCGCCTTGTACCGCCGGGGCGTTGGCAAGCAGGGTTTCGCGGCTGAAAGAGGGGACGGGCGTGTCAGTGCGAAGGGATTCCAATGTCATGGCCGCCGGCCGCGCGGCGGGTAAAGCAAGGGCCGGGGCGACTTCCGCGCCGGAAAAGGGCGCTATAGAGGCTGATTCCGCGCCGGCGAAGGGTGTGGATTGGCTTCCTTCCGCGCCGGTAAGGGATGCGGCGGCAGGGCTGGCGTCCGCTTCGGACGAGGGTACGGGCGTGCCAGCTTCCGCGCTGTCGGGGGAGGGGAAGGCTGGGTCTGTTTCCGCACCGGCGGGGGTAACGGTAGCTGGCCCTGATTCCCCGCCGCGGA
>JAKPBM010000372.1 GCA_029778935.1 Bacillota bacterium
CACCAATGGCGGCGCGTTTCCCGTCCTTTTCAAACTCATCGACGCCCGGGAAAACCTGAGCGTGCAGGTGCACCCCAACGACGAGTACGCCAAGCGGGACGGCGACAACGGCAAAACGGAAATGTGGATCGTTTTGCAAGCGGATCCGGGCGCCGGCCTGTTTTTGGGCTTTGAAGCGCCCGTTACTAAAGAGGAATACGCCAGGCTCATCGCCGAAAACCGGCTGGAAACGGCCTTGCACTTTATCGAGGCCAAAGCCGGCGACTGCTTCTTCCTTCCGGCGGGGCTGGTCCACGCCATCGGCAAAGGCCTGGTCATCGCAGAGATTCAGCAGTCTTCCGACGCCACCTACCGGGTGTACGACTGGGGCCGGGTCGGGCCGGACGGCAAGGGAAGGCCTTTACACATCGAAAAAGCCCTCGACGTTTCCGATACTTCCGCCAAAGGGAAGAAAGCGAAAAGCTTTACAGCGGAGAAAGATGGGGTAAAAACAACCTATTTGCCCGGATGCCCCCTTTTTGCCGCCCGCAGAATCCAATTTTGCGGCACATACCGCGGCGAAACCCGCGGCGACAGCTTCCATATCCTCTTTTGCGCCGATGGAAAGGTGGCCGTTTCGGCCGGCGACGGGGAAGCGGAACTTTCTAAGGGCGACACTGTGATTGTACCCGCCTGCGCCGAAGACTACACTTTGAAAAACGCCGGTCCGGCGCTAAGCGCGGAGGTTTTGAGCTTCTTTATCCCCGATTACGAGAAAGACTATCTCCTTCCGCTTACCAAAGCAGGGTTTTCGGAAGAAGACGTGCAAAAGCTCTTTTGTCGGCTGGAGTAAAGACGGTTTATAAGACGGAAAGGATGTGCGGACATGACAAGACCCAGAATTTTCGCCAATCACGCCCACGTATTTCCCAAGGAAGTTAAGGAAAACGGCACCATCGACAAACTGAAAGAGTTGATGGAAGGCTGCGGCATTGAAAAAGCCGTCGTGTTTGCTCCGTTTTCCAAAGGGGAGAAGACGCAGATGCGCTATCCCGGCGAAGATCAGAACGTGTGGCTGGCGGAGCAGATTAAAAACGAGCCGAATCTAATCGGTTTTGGCACCGTGGACTTCACGAAAGACAACCTGGCCGAGCAGGCGGAGCAGATTGCCGACCTGGGTTTCAAGGGCATCAAGCTGCATCCGGCCCATCAGGAGTTTAAAGTCAACGGGTCGAAAGCTTTCCAGCTCTACGAAGCGGCGGAGCGGCTGGGCCTGTTCCTGTCCTTCCATACGGGCGTCCACTACCACCGGCTCAGCGACTACACCATGCTTCTGTTCGACGACATTTCCTATTCCTTCCCGAACCTGCGCTACTCCATGGAGCATCTGGGCGGGTACGCCTTCTTCCGGGAAGGTGTCGCCGTCATGGCCAACAGCCAGCGGGACAAAGTGAACCCCCGTGTGTTTGCCGGCTGGACCAGCATCTGGAAGCCCGGCAACTGGTACCTTTCCGACGAGGATCTGGTCAACCTGGTGCTGATTACGGGCGAAAACGCCCACATCTTCGGCCTGGATTTCCCCTACTGCAGCGTGGAAAGCATGAACTACGCCATCGACCGGATCATGAATCTGCCTATTGCCGATTCGGCAAAGGAAAAAATCCTGGGTGGAAACCTGCGCCGCGTTTTGGGCGTCGACTGATTCTATCCGCGGCGAGGGGAAAGCGATGATTCCACAATCCCCGGTTTCCGCCGGGGATTTTGGCTATATGGATAGACTTTACGTTAATTTCTGCACGGATGAAAAGGTGAGCGCGCTTGCTGGACTTTGAACGCATCAGAAGGGAAGCCGGCGGCTATGTTGCCGGTTTCGACGATATCACATCTACCAACGACGTACTGAAGGCTCTGGCCAAAGAGGGGGCGCCCGGCCAGACGGCCCTCGTGGCGGACAGGCAGACCGCCGGGCGAGGCCGGCTGGGGCGGCAGTTTTTTTCGCCGTCCGGAACGGGGATGTACATCTCCGTTTTGCTGCGGTTTCCGGCCGACGTGCCGCCGGAGGGGCTGACGGCCGAAGCGGCGGTGGCGGCGGCCCTTGCCATCGAGAAAGTTACGGGCGTGGAAACGGCCATCAAATGGATTAACGACCTGTATAAAAACGGCAAGAAGGTGGCGGGCATCCTTTGCGAAAGCGGGATGAGCACCGAGGGGCTGTATGTTGTGATTGGCATCGGCGTCAACTGTGTGGAGCCGCCCGGCGGATTCCCTGCGGAGCTGTCGGAAGCCGGCGCTTTGTCGGACGCTGCGGACCCCCGCGGCATCGACCGGGAAGCCCTGGCGGCGGAAATCATCCGCAGGCTGCGCAGCCTGACGGGGCGGCTTTCCGAGGAAGAATGGAACGAGTACCGCCGCCGCTCGTTCGTGCTGGGCAGGGAAGTGGTCTGGCTTGTGCGCGGGCAGGAAAAGGGCAGAGGCCGCGCCGTAGACATCACCAGGGAGGGCCATTTGGTGGTGGAAACGCCGGAAGGGCCGCTTACGCTTTCGACGGGGGAAATCTCCGTCCGCCTTGCGCCAAATGAGGGTGGAAAGTGACAGGCAGTAGACAGGCTAGTTGCGCGGGGTCTGAATTGCCTATTACATGTTGCGATTTATCCTTTATCACAAGTTAGGTTTCCCTTTGCATGGGAAGACGAAAGGGCACTTGCTAAACAAATGGGCGCGCTCGCCTTTTGGGACGGCCAAAGCTGTACGATGCTTCGCGGGGAGACGCGTAAGGGAGCCGGCTTTCGGCCATCCATCGGCACAAGCTGTGCCCTTACAAGGCATGTCCGTTTGGATAACGCCGGCAGGCGGCGTGCCTTCCGCCTGCCGATTTCGATATAGGGTAGCCCGTTTCAGGGCAAACCGAAATGCAACTGCTGTAACACCGCTTCGGGGAAACCAGAAACGGCCCAATGTATCTTATCCTAAAACCGAGTTCACCTGATTAACACCCCCAAGCCAAAGCTGGCGAAAAACGCCCTATCCGCATAGTATGAGGCCGGTTGCGAAAACCGCCCCAAACCCGCTATATGTAAAGCTGACCGCGAAAACACCTAAACCCGCTATATGCAAAGCCGGTTAGTTATTCGGCTTAGTCTGCCTGCACCAGCCTCTTTTTTTACCCTGTTAACCCCGCCGCGCCGGCCCCAATAAGGTATACCTGCGCATTTATCACAGGATTTTGCAAACGATTCACATACCTATGAGAAAGGATGGTTCCGCTATGCACCTGTCAAGCCGCTGGGGATATAAACCGTATCTGCCGCTAAGCCGCCATAAGGAACTGGAAGCGCCCTTTATCGTCCGTCTGGCGCCATCCCAGACGGGCGTTCGCCTGGAATGGCTGGACAAGCAGTCCGGCCCGTACACCATCGAAGTCCAGCCCGTTCGTATCGACACAGAAAACGGGCAAACCCTCGTTTGCGAAGCAGGAAGCCCCATATCCGCCACGGCAGAGGGCCATACGGCGGAAGTACACGGCCTGCAGCCGGGCCGCGACTACAAGGTGACGGTGTCCCGGAAGGGGGCCGCCGGCCGGTTCCGCCTGTTCCGTACGGGCGAATACCCTGACACCGTCGTACACTACCTGCACCCGGCCGACGAGGTGTACGCCTATTCCGGCCGCAGCCTATGCAGCCCGTCGCTGGTGAAGCTTCCCTCCGGAGCGCTGCTTTGCTCCATGGACGTATTTGCCAGCAAAGCGCCGCAGAACCTGACCCTGGTGTTCCGCTCCGACGACGGCGGGCAAAGCTGGCGGTATTTGACGGATATATTTCCATGTTTCTGGGGAAAACTGTTTGTACATAAAGGCGCGCTGTATATGCTGGGCCATTCGTCGGAGTACGGCATGCTCATGATCGGCAAATCGGAGGACGAAGGGGAAACCTGGAGCGCGCCGGTATTCTTGCTTCCCGGCGCGGGGCAGTACTCGAACCACGGCCCCCACAAAGCGCCCATGCCCGTCATTTCCCACAAAGGCAGGCTTTGGACGGCCATCGACTACGGCTGCTGGGCCTTGGGCGGCCACAGCAACGCCCTTCTGTCGGTGGACGAGGAAGCGGATTTACTGTGTGCCGAAAACTGGGCGCTGACCGAACCTTGCGAGTTCGACCCCGCCTGGCCCGGAGTAGTGGACGGGTTCAAGGGCTGCATCGAGGGCAACGCCGTTGTCGGCCCCGACGGGAACCTTTACAACATGCTGCGCCACGGGGCGGGGAAGCTGCCGCCGGAGTTCGGCCGGGCTGTACTGCTCAGAGCCGACGCCGAAAACCCCCACGCAAAGCTCACCTTCGACCGGGCCGTCCCGTTCAACGGCGCGCATACGAAGTTTGCGGTGCAAAAGGACGAGGTTAGCGGGCTGTATTTCGCCCTTTCCAACCTTTCCGTGGACTCGGAGAACCCCGTCACCCGCTACACGCTGGCGCTGAAGGCAAGCAAGGATCTTATGCACTGGAAAGTGCTTAAAATTCTCATCGACCGGCGGCACGAAAACCCCAAAGAGGTGGGCTTCCAGTACCCCGACTTCCTCTTTGACGGCGACGACATCATATACGTCAGCCGCACGGCCGTTAACGGCGCGCGCAACTTCCACGACGCAAACTGCATCACCGTGGGAAGGGTCAAAAACTTCCGGGAGCTGGCAGGTGCTGCTTTTCCCGGGCAATAGGAGGAGCCAATGCGGTATCAAACCGTTCTGTTCGATGTAGACAACACGTTGCTGGATTACCGCCAGGCGGAAGCCTATGCGCTGGAATCGGCCTGGCGCAAAAGGGGCTACGACTATACGCCGAAGGTGCTGGAAACCTACCGGGAAATTAACGACGCCTTGTGGATTGCGCTGGAAAAAGGCGAGATCACCAAACAGGAGCTTATGGCCGCCCGCTTTCAAAGCGTGTTTGAAGCCCTTTCGATGAAGGAAGGCTGGAAAGGCTTCAACGATTTGTACATTGCTGGCCTGGCGGAAACGGCGTTCCCGCTGGACGGGGCGCTGGAGACGGTGCGCACCCTGCATGAAATGGGCGTCACCCTCGCCGTGGCCAGCAACGGCATCGCCTGGGCCCAGCGGAAGCGGATGGAGAACGCGGGGCTTCTGCCGTATTTTCACAAGGTGTACGTGTCGGAAGCCATCGGCGCGGCAAAGCCCAGAGCGGCCTTTTTCGCCCACGCGTGGGAGGACTTAGGGCGCCCCGACAAGAAAACCGTTCTCATGGTGGGGGACTCGGTGGCGGCGGACATTGAAGGCGCCAAGCGCTTCGGGTTCGACACGGCGTGGATATACAGAGACGGTTTGGATGTGCCGGAAACGGCCGATTATGTGGTGAAAAAGCTGGATGAGGTCGTGAAAATCGTTTCAGAATCAGCGTAAAGGGGGTTGGCTTGACAAGTGAAAGGGAAGTACGCCGCCGTGCTGCTGGATGTGGACGGGACGCTGCTGGACTACGGCAAAGCGGAAGCGGCGGCGCTGGAAGCGGCTTTTGCCCGAAAGGGGATTCCCTTTACGCCCCAGATCCACGCGTACTACAAAACCGCTTCCCAGGAGGCAAGAAAGCTTCTGGAAAAGAACCCTTCCGACCGGCACGCTTTTCGTGTACGGCGGTTTGCGTGTCTGTTTGACACGCTGGGCGTCACGGAAGACGCCGAAGCGTTCAACCGCTTGTTTTTGAGCCTGCTAGCGGAAACGCCCGCTCCGCTGGAAGGGGCGGAGAAGCTTTGCAGGGCGGTATCGGAAGCGGGCGTGACCCTGGCCGTGGCTTCCAACGGCGACGAGTGGTTTCAGGCGGAAAGGCTGAAAGCCGCGGGGCTGTTAAAGTACTTTTCCCAGGTGTTTACGTCGGAACAGGCAGGGGCGGCAAAACCCGACCCGGCATTTTATGCCTATGTTTGGGAAGGGCTGGGTTTCCCGCCGAAGGAGCGGGTGCTCATGGTGGGGGACTCGGTGACGGCGGACATTATAGGCAGCAAGAAGTTTGGGTTTGCCGCCTGCTGGGTAACGAAGCAAATCGGCGGTTCCTCCGGCGGGGCCGACTTCATGGCGGCGTCGCTGGAAGATGTGATACCGATTGTGTGTCAATAGGAGGGAATCGCCGGCAAAAATCCGCGCGGCAACTGCAATGCGCATCAGGCAGGCGGCGGAGAATTATGCAGCGTTATGTTCGGTCGCAGGAAGGTGAAGTATCCTCCCGCATCCAGAGCAATGAGCCGAAAAGCCCGGCTCTGCCGGACGTACAGTACATAAGATTCGTCAAAAGCAAAAGCCGCCGGAATTTTGAATTATCCGGATAAAATTTCAACCACCCCAAGCAGCCGGGGCGGTTGTTGTTTTATAAGCAATACTTCCGCTGAACACAGCGGGCAAATC
>JAKPBM010000376.1 GCA_029778935.1 Bacillota bacterium
CGTCAAAGACATCATTCCCCGCTACCAGACCATGAAGGGCAAAAAGGTCCTGCGCAAGGCCGGCTGGGACACTCACGGCCTGCCTGTCGAGCTGGAAGTGGAAAAAGTGCTCGGCCTGGACGGCAAGAAGGACATCGAAAAATACGGCGTTTCCGAGTTCAACAAAAAGTGCAAGGAAAGCGTCTGGAAGTACACGAAAGAGTGGCGGGAAATGAGCGACCTTGTCGCCTACTGGTGCGACATGGACAATCCGTACGTCACTTATCACAACGATTACATTGAATCCGTCTGGTGGGCCTTAAAGCAGATCAGCGAGCAGAACCTGCTCTACAAGGGCCACAAAATCGTCCCCTACTGCCCCCGGTGCGGCACCTCCCTTTCCAGCCACGAAGTCGCCCAAGGGTATGAGGAAGTCACCGAAACGTCCGCCTATGTGAAATTCCGCCTGGCCGGCGAAGAAAACCGCTATTTCTTGGCCTGGACGACGACGCCCTGGACGCTGCCGTCCAACGTGGCCTTGGCGGTCAACCCCAAAGAAGACTATGTGGAAGCCAAAGTAGAAAGCGGCGAGGTGTATATTCTCGCCCAGGCTCTGGCCGATTCCCTGCTGAAAGAGTACGAAACCCTGTCGGTGCGGAAAGGCGCGGAGCTGGCGGGCATGAAATATGAGCCGCTGTTCCGGTTTGTGAACCCCGAAAACGCCTGGTATGTGGTCACCGGCGACTTCGTCACCCTGTCCGACGGTACGGGTATTGTCCACATCGCCCCGGCCTTCGGCGAGGACGACGCCCAGGTGGGCCGAGCCAACAACCTGCCCTTTGTGCAGCTGGTCGACGGCCGCGGCAACTTTACCCCGGAAGTCACCCCCTGGGCCGGCCGCTTCTGCAAGGAGTGCGACCCGGAGATTATCGCCGACCTGAAAGAGCGGGGCCTGCTCTTTGCCGCCGTGCCCTACACCCACTCCTACCCCTTCTGCTGGCGCTGCGACACGCCGCTGCTCTACTACGCGTTGGACACGTGGTTTATCCGCATGACGGCGGTAAAGGAAAAGCTTTTGGCCAACAACGCGTCCATCAACTGGATTCCCGAAACCATCCGCGACGGGCGCATGGGCAACTTCCTCGAAAACGTCGTTGACTGGGGCTTAAGCCGCGCCAGATACTGGGGCACGCCCTTGCCCATTTGGGAATGCGAATGCGGCCACTGCCACACCGTCGGCAGCATTGCCGAGCTGAAAGAAAAAGGCCACAACGTGCCCGACGACATCGAGCTGCATAAGCCCTACGTGGATCAGATCACCATGACCTGCGACCGCTGCGGCAAGACCATGCGCAGAACACCCGACGTCATCGACTGCTGGTTCGACAGCGGCTCCATGCCCTTCGCCCAGTGGCACTACCCCTTCGAAAACAAGGAGATTTTCGAGGAAAACTACCCCGCCCAGTTCATCAGCGAAGCCATCGACCAGACCCGCGGCTGGTTTTACACCCTGCTGGCCATCTCCACGCTGCTGTTTGATAAGCCCGCCTTTGAAAACTGCATCGTTCTGGGCCACGTCAACGACAAAAACGGCGTGAAGATGTCCAAGCACAAGGGTAACGTCATAGACCCCTTCGAAATCATCGGCAAGGTGGGCGGCGACGCCGTCCGCTGGTACTTCTACACCGGCAGCGCCCTCTGGATGCCCACCCGCTTCTACGAAGAAGCCGTCAGCGAAAGCCAGCGGAAGTTTATGGGCACTTTGTGGAACACCCTGGCCTTCTACGTCCTCTATGCCAACATCGACAAGTTCGACGCCACGGCCTATAAGCTGGACAAAGCGTCCCTCTCCGTCATGGACCGCTGGATTTTGTCCAAGCTGCATTCTCTTATCCGCACAGTTGATAATGGCCTCTCCAACTACCAGATTACCGAAAGCGCAAGGGCCTTGGCCGACTTTGTGGATGAGCTTTCCAACTGGTACGTCCGCCGCGGACGGGAACGGTACTGGGGCTCTGAGCTGACCCAGGATAAGATCAACGCCTATGTGACGCTGTATACGGTGCTTGTGACGGTGGCCAAGCTGGCCGCACCCTTTGTGCCGTTCCTCGCCGAATCCCTGTACCAGACGCTGGTTCGTGATCTGGACAACACGGCCCCTGAAAGCGTCCACCTTTGCGACTTCCCCGCGGTCGACGAAAGCTTCATCGACGAAACGCTGGAAAAGGATATGGAACTGGTGCTGCAGGTCGTAACCTTGGGCCGCGCCGGCCGCGCCAGCGCCAACATCAAAAACCGCCAGCCCCTCTCCACCCTGTTTGTCCGCGTGGAAGGCGACGCTACCCTTTCCGACGAGCTGCAGGCTTTGGTGGCGGATGAGCTGAACGTGCGCACGGTGCTCTTTACCAAAGACACCGACCAGTTTGTGTCCTACACCTTTAAGCCCCAGCTCAAGACCCTGGGCCGCCGTTTCGGCAAGCTGATTCCCGCCATCTCCGCCGCATTGCGCGAAGAGGGCAATGCTGGCATGGCCATGCTGCGGCAGACCGGCGCTGTAACCATCACCGTGGAGGGCCAGGAGATTTCCCTGGCGGAGGAAGACCTGCTGATCGAAACCAGCCGCAAGGAAGGCTTTGTGGCGGAAAGCGACAAAGGCATCACCGTCGTGCTCGACACGAACCTGACGCCCGAGCTGATTGAGGAAGGCTTTGTACGCGAAGCCGTCAACAAGCTGCAGACGACCCGGAAAGAAGCCGGTCTGGCCGTCACCGACCGCATTGTGGTCGGATTCAAGACGGAGGAAGAGCTTGCCCGCATTCTGCGCGCCCACGCCGAGTCCATCATGTGCGACGTGCTGGCCGTTTCCATACAGGAAAACGAGCTGGACGGATTCGTCAAGGAGTGGAACATCAACGGCATTCCCGCTGTGTTCAGCGTGAAAAAGGTATAGAGGAGGAACCCTTATGCTTCTGCAGAAAAACGACGTGTTCCTGATTACCGGCGACTCCGTGACCGATTGCGGCCGCGACCGCACGAAAGACTACGGCCCGGAAACCATCGAAGGCATGGGCAGCGGCTACGCGGGGCTGGTGAAAGCGTTCCTGAACGCCCATTACCCCGATTTGGCCCTGACCGTGGTCAACCGCGGCATCAGCGGCAACCGCACGACGGATATTTTAGCCCGGATGGAAAAAGACCATCTCTCCCTGTCCCCTTCCGTTGTTTCCATCCTCATCGGCATCAACGACGTCTGGCGCCACTTTGACAGCCCCAACATCCCCCAGGTGGACCCGGAGGATTACCTTGCCAACCTACGTAAGATTATCCAGGACTTCAAAACCAGCGCGCGGCAGGTCGTCGTCATGGCGCCCTATTACCTGACGGAGCAGAAAGACAACCCCATGCTGGCCATGATGCGGCAGTACGGCGCGCTGGCCAAACAGGCCGCGGAAGAAAACGGCGCTTTGTTTATCGATCTGCAGGCGATTTTCGACGAACTCATGCAGCATAAGCCCGCCGCCTACTACGCCGGCGACGGCATACATCCCAACCTCTACGGCCACATGGTGATTGCCAGGGCCCTGCTGGACGTGGTTTTGAAGTAAGCTCATACGGCAGCAAAAAGCCCTTTTGGCCTAGCGCCAAAAGGGCTTTTTTGTGTTTGGGGCGGGGCAAATGCATGACGCAGGCTGATTTGTAAAGCAAGCTGATTGCTTTACACATGTCGTAGATTGCGTTTGCGTGCGTTCAAAACCCAATTTGCTGTCAAGGTTTGCCGCTTTACATGCACGAAGTGCTTTGTGCTGGCCGGTTTTTCACTTCTAACTCGAATCTGACTCGGCTTTATGCGAACATCCATGCTCGCAATCAAAACGCATGGCCAAAACCGCCTACCGCGGCTTCTTCGGTTCGGAAAACGCAAAAGAGGCGCAAATCGCGCCTCTTTTGCACATTCATCGCTTGAGCATAGCGGAGTTAGACTATCCAGTTGTACACTCCGGCTGGTTCGCCCCTTACAGGAACTTCTTCAGCTGCTGCACGTTGTTTTCCTCAATCTCCAGCAGCCGTTCCATCAGGGCGCGGGTGTCCTTGTCCACTTCCTTGTACTTTTTCAGGTTCTTGATGGCGTTGATGATGCCCATATTGCTGCCCACTATAAGCATTTCGGCAATGTGGGAAGCCGACCTGTCCGTTAGGGTCTGGAAGTTGATCATAATATACGTCCGGATCTTCTCCAGCGCGGAAAGTCCTTTTTCGTCGTGGCCCGACTCCACAAGGGCCATTTTGGCCCGGCCGAGGATGTTTTCGTATTCGTCCAGCTGGGTTTTCAGATGCTTCTGAAACTCCTCGTCCTCCACGATGCCGATAAGCTGGCTGATTGTGTTCACGCCCATCTGGGCGTTCTGGTAGACAAAATTTAACAGTTCCGCTTTCGCGTTCAATCCCATCCGCTCCTTCGCCTTACCGCGTACGCGCGATTTGGGTGTTGTCGTTCGTCCGGTCGGAAAGCTCCGGCACGGGGTTGGGCTGGGCCTCGGCGCGGTAGTCCACGTTGAACTTCATCTGGTGCTCCTTGACGACCTTGTGGCTCGGCACCGAATTCACGTCGTGGTTGACCCGGTTCTGATAGAAGAAGAACTCGTGGTCCTGCGGCAGCTCGGTCACAGGGATATACCCTTCCCGGTTGGCCGTCAGGCACACCTGCTGGGCCAGTACCTGACGGACATACTCCCTTGTGTCGTGGAAGGTAAGGAGCTTGGGGAAGTTGCCGTCGGGGATGACCTGCTGCCAATCCTTGTTCTCGTATTTTTTGAGCAGAGCGGCCGCCTGGTGAAGCTGGGCGATTTCCTGTTCCAGATGCATCTCCCAGATGGACTTGGTGTTTTGGCAGACTTCGTTCTGGTAGAAGGAGTAGTACAGATAGCACTCCATATACTCGTGCAGCAGCAGGTTTTCCAGCCACGTGCAGTTGGGGTCTAAAAGCGAGTCGTAGTGGGTGACATGCTGCTCCTCAATCATGGCGATTTCCAGATACAGCTGGCGGCCCAGGTCGTTGTAGTAGTAGTTGCCCAGGTTCATATAGAAGTTCATGGTCTGCTGTTCCGCCGCCGTGATGATGAGGGTGTTGAGTTTGGTGCGGATGTCCGCTGTTTTGGAATCGATGGGGTTTCTAACGGAGTCGAAGGGGAACCGATGCTCCGCAATCGTCGGGCGGCCCGGCGTAATGTCCACAAAGCTCTTGACCAGCTGCTGGGAAGGAATCTGCTTGTCTAAATCGAGCAGGTTTGCGTAGCGGTACAGGTGGTCAAAGTCTTCCAGCAGCGCAAAGTCTAAAGCCTGCTTCACGTAGGGGTTCGGTTCGTTCTGGGCCAGCCACGCCGTCAAGTCCACCGCCACATGCTCGTAGCCGATAGTCGTTTCCAGCGGCGTTTCGTCGATGGGCTTCAGCCAGTTGATATGCTTCTGCTGCTGCTCGATGCGGCGGGAGAGGGCCAGTTCCCGTCGGATGTCGTTGTTGTTGCAGTTTCTCTGGAACTGGTGTTTGAAGATGATGGATTCGACCTCGATGCCGTTCATCAGGATAATGCGGACTTTCGTGTACGGGTCGGCTTCCATCTTGTTGTACGGCTTGGGATAGACCGTGCACCAGTCCATAATACAGTCTTTGAGTTGTATGGGTTTTTGCTCAAACGGGTTCATTGCATGACCTTCCTTTGCCGAAATTTCGGTTTTATTGTTTGCGCTTTTTGAAGATCTATGCAAGAATCTGGCGCTCTTTCCAAAAAAACGCACCCCCGAAGCCTGTTCGGGGGTGCGTTGGCGTCATATTGCGTTGTTGCGCCTGTTTTCCGGCAAAATCGAAAGCAAATCTTTCCAAAATCAGCGGCGAAAATGTTTCAGAACCAAATGCCGCTATGGAGCCTTGCGTTTTCCGCTTCGGCTTACACCCTGGCGAAGCCTGCCGCTTTGATTTCGTCCCAGAACGGACGGAGCACGATCACCTGCTCGTTCTTGTTTACAATCAGCCCCTGCTTGGCAATCAGGCCTTTGTCAATGAGTTCCTGCAGGCACGATTTCACTTCTTCGGCTGGCAGCTGGTGCTTTTTCACGACGCTGTCCACAATCTGGGCCGAATGTACCAAATTGCTCTTGTTCTTTTCGGCTTCCCGCATCGCGGAGAACAGCAGTTCATACACGTAGTTTTTGCGCGACGCCTTGCTGGGGACTTCCGCCCACCAGTCGCAGGAGTTTTTCAACAGATTGGAAAACGCGCCCGAAACGCCATAGATGCCGACTTCCACGTTCCCGTAGTTTTTCAAAAACGACGCTACGGAGCTAAAG
>JAKPBM010000387.1 GCA_029778935.1 Bacillota bacterium
CCGCCGGGGCATCGGCGAAGCCGTCATCATCGACGGGCGCATCAAGCATTCGATTCTGCTGGAGCTGTTTTCCGACACAGGCATCGGCACCCTGTTTCACCCGTAAAGGAGTCTGCCATGAAAGCAAGCCAGATTATAAAACAGGACAACGCGTATATTCTCGGCACCTACGCCAGAAACCCCGTGGCCATCGTGTCCGGCCAGGGGGCCAGGGCGCTGGATGCCGACGGGAAAGACTACATCGACTTTACCTCCGGCATCGGCGTCAACAGCCTGGGCTTTGCCCATCCCGCCTGGGTCGCCGCCGTAAGCAAGCAGGCAGCAGCCCTTGCCCACATTTCCAACCTGTTTTACACCGGGCCCGCGGCGGAACTGGCCCAAAAACTTTGCGAAAAAACGGGCCTATCGAAGGTGTTTTTCTGCAATTCGGGCACCGAGGCCAACGAATGCGCCATCAAGGCCGCTCGTAAGTATAGTTTCGATAAATACGGCAAAGGCCGCAATCGGATTATGACGTTTTACGGCTCCTTCCACGGGCGTACCCTTGCGGCGCTCACTGCCACGGGGCAGGAGAAGTTCCACAAATACTTTGACCCCTTCCCGGCGGGCTTCGTCTACGCCAAAGCGGAGAAGGAGGACTTCCTCCAAAAGGCGCAGAAAGACGTCTGCGCCGTCATGCTGGAAACGATACAGGGGGAAGGGGGCGTGGTGCCCCTTGCGCCGGAGTTTTTGCAGTTTGTCGAAAGCTACTGCAAGGAAAACGACGTGCTGCTGATTCTGGATGAAGTGCAAACCGGTGTGGGCCGTACGGGCGCGCTGTATTCCTACCAGGCCCTGGGCCTTTCGCCGGATATCGTCACCTCCGCCAAAGGCTTAGGCGGGGGCCTGCCCATAGGCGCGGTGCTCTTTGCGGAAAAGTGCGCCGATAGCCTTGGCAAGGGCGACCACGGTTCGACGTTTGGCGGCAACCCCGTGGCCGCCGCCGGCGCTTTGGCCGTTTTGGAGCAGATGACGGACGAATTTCTGCGGGAAGTGGCCGAAAAAGGCGCGGTTTTAAGGGAAAAACTGCTGTCTATGCCGAAAGTAGTAGACGTATCCGGCAAAGGGCTGATGCTGGGCGTTACTTTGGACGGGCTGACGCCGGCCGAAGCGGTGGCCAAAGGCATTGAAAACGGCGTTTTGTGCCTTACGGCGGGGAACAAATTAAGGCTCCTTCCGCCTCTTGCGATTTCCATGGAGGAGATTTCCGAAGGGGCGGAGCGGCTGGCCAAAGCGCTGGCGTAAGAAAGGAAGAACGGTATGAAGCATTTTTTAAAGCTGTTGGACGTTTCTCCTAAGGAAATAGAAGAAATTCTGAACCTTGCCGACCAGTTGAAATACGAAAACAAGCACAACATCGCCCATCCGCACTTAAAAGGCAAGTCGGTGGGGCTGATTTTCCACAAGGCGTCCACGCGGACGCGGGTGTCCTTCCAGGTGGGCGTGTACCAGCTGGGCGGGCAGGCGGTGGTGTTAAACCCCGGCGAAACCCAGATGGACCGGGGCGAATCCATCGCCGACACGGCGCGCACCCTCTCCCGCTACTTTGACGGCGTCATGATCCGCACCTTCGGGCAGCACATTGTGGAGGAGTTTGCCGCCGTGGGCAGCGTGCCCGTCATCAACGGGCTGACGGACTTCGAGCACCCCTGCCAGGTCATGGCCGATTTGATGACGATCCGGGAAGTAAAGGGCACGCTGGAAGGGCTGAAGCTCTGCTACATCGGCGACGGCAACAACATGGCCAACTCGCTGATTGTGGGCGGGCTGAAAACGGGCATGAAAGTGTCCGTGGCGACGCCGAAAGACTACCGCCCCGCGCCGGAAATTCTGGATTTCGCACAGTCGTATTCGAGCTTTGAACTGTTGGAAAACCCGCTGGAAGCGGCGGCGGACGCGGACGTTTTGGTGACGGACGTGTGGGCGTCCATGGGCCAGGAAGGCGAAGCGGAAATCCGCCGCAAGGCCTTTGCCGGCTATCAGATCAACCGGGAAACCCTTTCGGCAGCCCGGGGCGACGCCATCGTGCTCCACTGCCTGCCGGCCCACAAGGGCGAGGAAATCACCGAAGAGGTGTTCGAAGCCAACGCCCACGTAATCTTTGAAGAAGCGGAGAACCGCCTGCATGCGCAGAAAGCGATTATGACGCTGCTAATGCGCGGTTAACCATATTGTCTCCCCCCACTTGGCCGCAGCAATGCGGCCATCTTTTTTTGCAAAAAAGAAAAACCGCGTTATAATATAATAGGAATGCAGACGTATAGCCGTTATGCTTGCTGTCTGGAGGTGCCGGCGATGCGCAAAAATGGCGTTCGGTTAGGATAGCCGCGGCGCTGCTGCTTGTTGCGGTGTTGATAGGCTGGGTTCTATTTTTCGTTTTGCCTGGCTACATGCCGGGCACCTATATAAGCTGCCTGGGGTGACGCGCGCCCGTCAGGCAGCAAGTGCGGCGTTTTGCAACCGGCGGGGAGCGAGTTGTGAATGCGCCGGGGAATACGGCGTGGCCCTTCCGTACCGGTGAAGGCTGTTTGTCCGGGTTTTCTCGGGTTCAACGGCGGCAGAGGCAATTTTGGGGTGAAAATGGCAGCACTTTGCCGGTCAAAGTCTGGGAATTCCGCAAGGCCGCTCCCAACGCGCCGGAGCGGGCAGCAAAGCGCAGGCGGCAAACGTGTTTCATCGCCCCAATTAGCCGGGAACAGGCAGGGCAAAAAGCTATATAGTGAACGGAAAAGCCGGCGGCGGTTTTCAACACAAACAGGGGAAACGAGGTGGCGTTGTGAAGCGTTGGCAGAAGCGCTTATGCATCGTGGCAGGCGTGTTTGTCCTGCTGTGTGTCCTCGGATTCTTGCTTCTAAGCCGCTATAACATTATTATTACTGTTGGAACCGGTTTTCTGGTAAACGGCCAATATTATATGCTGGATGACGTTGGCCCGATACGGCTGCATTACAGAGGGCGCGCAAACTACCGGTCGGGCGCCAGGATTCTGGTTGTCCACAACGGGGTGAGGCTGTCGTATCCCGGGCAGACAGACGCGTTTCTTATCCTGCGGCTCAAAAAGGGATCATTGGCGGATCTTCCGCCCGAAATCATCGAGGAATTTCACGTAGTAGAGTAAGCAAACGCCCCGCCAGCTTTCTGTGTTTGCTGCAGCGGTATCAATTTTTACTTGTTTTCCCATACTAAAAGGGAGTTTTGCGCTTTCCGGGTTTTTAAATCGTTTGGAAGCGTTCCGGCGCCGTTTTGCGGGCGCTCTTAACCTTGCCAACCTAACTGCCCAACTTTCCGGGCAACTACCACCAAAGGAGGAAGCAAAAGTTGCGTCCGTCGGCCAAAAAAGGGCTTTTAGTGTGGCAGATTCGGCTGGTTTCTGCCGCATTTGTTCTTTTGCTTTTCTCTTTGGAGCTGTTGCGGGAAATCCCGCTGTACGGCGCGGTTTTAGGCGGGCTGACGCTGCTCGTTCTTGCCGTGTTCGGCCTGTTTTACTTTCCTGCCTATTATAAACGCTATCATTTCGAACTGCGCGGGGACACGATTCTGCTTCGCTCGGGCGTTCTGGTGCGGCGGGTAACGGTGCTCCCCTATGAGCGCATGATTATGGTCACGAAAATCGAAACGCCGCTGATGGCGGCGTTCGGCATCTGCTCGGCTGTGGTGACGCTGCCCGGGGGCAGGCTGCTGATTTCCACTCTGCTCACATCGGAAGCGGACAGGCTTACGTCCCTTGCGGGGGAGGCGCGGCATGAAACAGTCTGAAACCTTGCACCTGCACGGCCTGGACGTGTTTTACGACATCTCCCAATACTGGGCGCTGCTGTTAATCCCCCTCATCCGCGGTCTGTCAAGGCTGGGCGACGGGTTCCGCGCGTGGTTTAGCGGGCTGTGGCTGGACCTTGCGGCCGTGGGGCTGATGCTGCTGCTGGGGTTCTGGCGGTGGCTCAAGGGGCGGCTGTACCTGACCCCCGGCCGGCTTTCCTACACCCGGGGGCTGTTTTTCCGCAAGGAAAGCATCTACCGCTCGGCCCATCTGGCCACACTCAGGGTCAAGCAGCCCTTATTGCTGCGGTTTGTGCGGGCCGTCGTCGTAACGCCCGTGCCTATAGGGCCTATCGGGCGGGAAAAGCGGCCTATGTTTGTTTCTATCCGAAACGCGGTGAAAATCCAGAACGCTTTGCTGCCCGCCAAAGGCGACGTCTGGGGCAGCTACCGGCCGGTAACCCGAGAAGTGGCGTTTTTCACGGCGCTGCACTCCAAAGCCGGCACAGGGCTGGCCGTTTTGTCCGTGTTTCTTTCCAGCGCGGGCAAACTATTAGGCCGGAACTTTCAGGCTGAGCTGTACGGCGCGCTGGCGAAAACGGCCCGCTTCTTTGCGGACAAGCTGCCGCCGTCGCTCATTCTGGCCGGGGGCATCTACCTGATTGGCTACTTCTTTTCCTTTATAAAGGGAATGCTGGAATACCACCGCTTTACCGTCACCCGCTACAAAGACCTGTTCTGGATTACCGGCGGGCTGTTCCCCAGGTACACCTACGCCATCTTCAAGCGGCGCATCAGCTCGGTAGCTGTCCGTACCCGGCTCACCACCTACTGGATGGGGCGATTCAGCCTGCTGATTGGCGTGTCCGGCTACGGCGAAAAGACGTTTCTGCCCGTGCTCGCCCCCTTTACAAAGGGCAAAACGCTGTTTCAGCTATTGCGCAAGCTGGCTCCCGAGTGCCCGCCGCTGCATTGCCAGGTGAAAACGAAGAAGAAGGAGGCCTGGTGGGGCTTTCTGCGCTGGCCGATTCTGTTTTCCGCGGGGCTTTTGGTCCTTATGACTGCCGTTTTCCTCCTGCTTCCCGACCTTTGGCAGCTGACGCTGCTTTGGGGCGGCATGGGGCTGGCCTGGTGTGTCTGGCTGGCCGTCAACGCCGTGTACGCCATGTCCCGCACGGGAATCGGCGCCACGGACGAGGGGCTAATACTCATGTACGGCAAGAAGCGGGCGCTGTACCGGGTGTATCTGCCCTACGACCAGGTGATACGGTACAGCCTGCTGCAAAGCCCGGGGCAGGCCAAGCGGGGCCTTTGCACCGTCCGGGTCTGGGAGCGGGGCAGCGGCCGCAAGCACACGGTCTACGGTTTGGCGGTGGAGGAAGTGCAGAAGCTGGGCCTGTCCGCCAGAGTCAACGAATACTACAAGAAAAACCGGCCGAAATAATCGGCCGGTTTTGGTTTTAAAAGCAGCGGGAATTTTCGGATTTTTTGCACGTGCCGGATGAGCAGCGGTAGCAGATTTCGTTGGGCAGCGGGCCGCCTTTGAAGTACGCCCACAAATTGTCCAGGGTGGTGGCGGCGATGGCGCTCATGGCTTCTTGGGTGAAAAAGGCCTGATGGGACGTCAGGATTACGTTGGGCATGGAGATGAGGGCGGCCAGGCGGTCGTCCCGCAGGATTTTGTTGGAGTAGTCTTCGTAGAAGAAGTCGGACTCTTCCTCGTACACATCCAGGCCGGCGCCGCCGATTTTGCCGGATTTCAGGCCGTTCATCAGGGCCTGGCTGTCAATCAGCGAGCCGCGGGACGTGTTGATGAGATAGACGCCGTCTTTCATTTTGGCGATGGAGTCTTCATTTATAATATGGTAGGTGTCCTTGGTCAGCGGGCAGTGCAGGGAAATCACGTCGGAAACGCGGCAGAGTTCGTCCACGGAGACGTATTCAAAGGGGGCGTTTGCCACGGGGAACGGGTCGTAAGCCACTACGCGCATGCCGAAACCCTTGCAGATGTCGGCGAACACCCGCCCGATGCGGCCGGTGCCGATGATGCCGATGGTTTTGCCGTGCAGGTCCATGCCCATTAAGCCGTCCAGGCTGAAGTTATGCTCCCGGGTGCGGTTGTAGGCCCGGTGGAGCTTGCGGTTTAAGGCCAGAAGCAGGCCCATGGCGTGCTCCGCCACGGCGTAGGGGGAGTAGGCCGGCACGTGGACCACGTGGACGCGGCCGTAGGCGCTTTTGATGTCCACGTTGTTGTAGCCCGCGCAGCGCATGGCCACAATGGAGATGCCCAGCTCTACCAGCTTGTCGAGGACTTCCGCGCCGATATCGTCGTTGACGAAGGCGCAGACGGCGTCCGCCCCTTTGGCCAGGGACACAGTGTCGGCGTTCAGCTTGCTTTCAAAGTAGCGGATGTGGAACCGGTTGTTGTTGACTTTGTCAAAGTATTCGCGGTCGTAGCGCTTGGCGTCGTAAAAGGCAATGGTTTTCATTTTGATCCCTTCCTTTACAAGGGAGTAGGTATCCCCGCTTATTATAACATAATTTCCAAAAGAAAAACATCGGCCCCCGAAATCGAGAGCCGATGTTTGCGTTTTCATTTAAATTTACTCGCCGGTAACTTCTTCCGAGGCGGGAACGGCAACGGAAGCTTCCGATTCGCGCTTTTTGCCGATGCTCAGCACGGCGTTCAGCAGGATGCCGCAGATGGCCGCGCCGGCGACACAAGGCACGCTCATGCCCAGGAAGGGGATGTTGCCGCCGAAGGCGTACTGGCCGCCGATGCCGACGATCATGATGACGGCGATGACGGCGATGTTCTTGGCGCTGAACATGTCGGCCTGCTTGTCGATCATAATCGCAATGCCCTGGGCCGCGATGGCGCCGAAGAGGTAGATTTCGATGCCGCCGATGACGGCCTGCGGGATGGCGTAGATGGCGTTGATGAGCGGCGTGAAGAAGGAGATGATAATCGCGATCACCGCGGCGACAAGCAGCACGGAGACGGAGAATACCTTCGTAATGGCCATGGCGCTGATGTTTTCGCCGTAGTTGGTGCCGGCGGGGCCGCCGAAGAGACTGGCCACGATGTCGCCGATACCGTCGCCGATGAGGTTCTGGCCCAGACGGTCGCCGATGTCATAGGGCTTTTTGCCTTTCTTCTTGGCCAGGTCGTTGACGTAGACGTCCAGCTGGAACACGTGGGCGGTGGACTCGGGGATGGTGGCAATGGCTACGGGCATAATCGCCGCCAAAGCCGCCAGGGAGAACTTGGGCAGAGTGAAGTGGGGCACGGAGAGAAGGCCTTCAATGATGGTCTTGCCGCTCTGGGCGCCTTCCGGCAGGGCGCGGAACAGGTTCAGATCGCCGCCGGAGCAGACATACAGCAGACCGGCCACCGCGCAGCCCACCAGAGGCCCGATGAGCAGGGGTACTTGTCCCCAGAAGCCTTTTAAGTAAACCGAAGCGAGTATCGTGACAACCAAGGTGACGAGAGAGACGAGCCAGACCCAGTCGGTGCCGACCGCGCCGGCCATACCCGCCTGGGGCGCCGCGTCGGACAGAGCCGTGGCGGCCAGCGTCAGGCCGATGACGATGGCGACGGGGCCCGTCACGGTGGGGGGCAGAACTTTTTCAATAGCTTCGCGGCCGACGTAGCGGACGATCAGACCGGCGATGATAGAGATGAAACCCGAAGCGATGATGCCGAACTGCACTTCCGAAATGGCGGCGTCGGGCAGGATTTTGCCGAATTCCACGCCGCCGGTCAGCCCGATGATGGCGGGCAGGTAGGAGAAGCTGGAACCGTAGTAGAGGGGGATTTTCTTGCCCGTTACCAGAATGAACGCGATGGTGGCCACACCGCTGGCGAAAATCGTCGTCGAGAGGTGGAAGCCCGTAATCAGTGCGACGAGGATCGTCGCGGGGAACATGACGATGACCTGCTGAATGGCGTACAAAAACAGTTTCCAAAAGGGTGGGTTTTCGTCTGGCAAGTAACCGGTGACCTTCTTGACTTCTTCCATAATGTCTCCTCCTGATGCATGACTTCGGGCATAAAAAAATCTTGCCGAAAGGAATCGGCAAGATTACGCAGCACAAAAAACGCACTCTGACCCCTAGGCGGGACCAAAGAACATATAATGCCAGCGGTTTGGCGCCAACATTTTTTTCGCTGTTCAATCTTACCGACCCGATGGCCGCCCTGAAGATTTACTTGCTGTATGATAGCACACTTTCGCCCGCTTGTACAGTCCCCTATGCAAAATTTCGTCGAAAATCACAAGAGAAATTTTTCCGCTTTTTCTTTGCCCTTGTAAGGGCGGAGAAACTCCGCCTTAAGATGCCTGCATCGGGGCGGGAAACCCGTCCGGCAAATTTCGCGCGCAAACGGAGTAAATTTCGAATCGCCGGCAAGTTGACAAGCCTGCAAATTTGCGATACAATAGAAAAAAATATACTTATAGCCGAAGGCAAGGCCTTCGGGAAAAGGTATTCTCTTTTGTAACGGAGGCTCCTGTATGTTGCAACCTCTTTCGGAACATATGGAAAAAATTATCCGGTCCCAGCTGGCGCGGATCGAAAGGATGAAAAACGAGGGCGACTTTGTGGATTACGACGCCCTTCCCAAACTCGTAATCGGCATCTGCGGCGGCGACGGCATCGGGCCGGCCATTACGGCGGAAGGGGAGAGAGTCCTCCGGTTCCTGCTGGCCGACGATGTGGCCGCCGGCAAGGTGGAATTTAGAAACATCGACGGGCTGACCATCGAAAACCGCGCCGCCTGCGGCAAGGCGATTCCGGACGACGTGCTGGCGGAGATCAAGGCCTGCCATGTGATTTTAAAAGGCCCCACGACCACGCCCAAAGCCGGCGACCCGTGGCCCAACATCGAAAGCGCCAACGTGGCCATGCGGAAAGAGCTGGATCTGTTCGCTAACGTCCGGCCCATCAAGGTGCCGGAGAAAAATATCGACTGGGTGTTCTTCCGGGAAAACACGGAAGGCTCCTACGCTGTCGGCAGCCAGGGGATTCACGTGACCGACGATCTGGCCATCGACTTCTGCGTCACCACTACCCAGGGCACTGAGCGGATTATCCGCCTGGCCTTTGAGTATGCCAAAAAGACGGGGCGCAAGCGCGTGACCGCCGTCACCAAGGCCAATATCATCAAGACCACCGACGGCAAGTTCCTGAACATTTTTGAAAAAATCGCCAAAGAATATCCCGACATCGAGCATGACGACTGGTTTATCGACATTATGACCGCTAAGCTTTTGGACGAAAAGCGGCGCTCCGACTTTTCGGTGCTGGTGCTTCCCAACCTCTACGGTGACATCCTTACCGACGAAGCGGCGGAAATCCAGGGCGGCGTCGGCACGGCGGGCAGCGCCAACATCGGCAAGCGCTACGCCATGTTTGAAGCCATCCACGGTTCCGCGCCCCGCATGGTGGAGGAAGGCCGCGCCCAGTACGCCGACCCGTCCTCTATTCTGCGCGCCTGCGTAATGCTTTTAGAGCATATCGGCAAGCAGAAAGAGGCCGAAAAGCTGGAAAAGGCGCTGGACATCTGCACGCTGACCGAGCGGAAAGTGGTCATCACCGGCCGCAGCACAGGCGCTACCGGCGCGGAATTTTCCGACTACGTCATGGAGACCGTCGCAAAGCTGGCGTAAAACGCCGAAAAGGTGCGGGGAACATATTTGAAAGCCTTGCTACATAAATTATTTTGGCATTCCGGAAGGGTTTTATCCCTGCCGATTCCCCAAATTGCTTTTTTGCCCGTTACAGGGCTTTTGGGATACACATTGTTTTTGTAAGTAGGTTCGTACATCGTTTGGAAACCTTTTTACACACGGGGCAGCTATTGGGATGAATGGAAAGGATGACGGTTTGGCATGAGAAGAAGTTTTATCTCGATGGCGGTAATCCGGCGCCTTCCGCGCTATTACCGCTATCTCAACGAGATACTGGCGGCAGGTGTGAAGCAGATTTCCTCCCGCGAGCTGGCCGACCGGATGGATCTGACGGCGTCCCAGGTCCGGCAGGACTTTAATTGCTTCGGCGACTTCGGACAGCAGGGCTGCGGCTACGACGTGGCGGCACTGCACCAGGCAATTAAGAGCATCATCGGCCTGGATCAGGGGTATAAGATTGTCATCATGGGGGCCGGCCGCATGGGCTGCTCGCTGCTGGAACATTTCGGCTTTGAGCGCCGCGGTTTCCAGGTGGTGGCGGCCTTTGATAAAAACCCCGAGCTTTTCGGGAAGGTCGTCAACGGCGTGACCATTTACGACGTGGCCAAGGCCGAGGAAGTGTGCGCGCATATGCGGCCGGACATCGGCGTTTTGACCGTTCCCTCCTCGGAGGCAAAAGAGGCCTGCGCCGTTTTGAAAAAAATCGGCGTCAAAGCCATCTGGAACTTCACCAAAGGCGAGCTGGGCGTTTCCGAGGACGAAATCATCGTCGAAAACGTCCACATCTCCGACTCGCTGATGTCGCTTTGCTACCAGCTCACGGAGAAAGAAGAAGCGCTCTACGGCGCGTAATCTGAAAAACGCAGAAAAAAGAAAACGGCGGGGACAACCCGCCGTGTTTTTTATTTTCTTATGAACTTTACTTTGCTTCCGCGCTCTTAAGTTCCGAATTGGCCATGGCCAAAATTTCGCCGTCGCGCACCAGACTGGCGATGGTGATGGCGTTCAGCTCGTTCCGGATCATGCGGTTAATCGAGACGAAACGGTGATGGACGGGGCAGAGCAGGCGGTCGATGCGCTCGCAGGTGCCTTCTTCCTGCAGGCAGTTGTTGATGGCGATGTCCCCGTCGATGGTGGTGATCACGTCCAGCAGGGTGACATCCTCCGCCGGCTTATTGAGGCAGTAGCCGCCCCGGATGCCTTTGAAGGAAATCACCAGTCCGGCGTGGCAGAGCTTGTTCAATATTTTCAAGGCAAAGCGCTGGCTGATGGCGGTGTCTTCCGCAATTTCGGAGGCGCCCAGTCGACCCTTTGCCATGGCCAGGCGAATCATGATGCGAATGGCGTAGTCTGCTTCCCGTGTAATTTTCATGCGATAATCGTCTCCTAAACGTGTTCTTCAGGTGGCGGGGCGGGTGTTGCTGAGGTGCCGGATGTAAAAAACATGTATTGCTGGTATAAACCCGCGGCGGCCGGGTAGTTTTCGGGCTGAAAGCCTGCGGGGTAGTACTGTGCCAGGGCTCTCCGCATCCAGACATCGACGGGAAAAGCGTCCCACCGTCCCTGGCCGAACAGAAGCACGCAGTCCGCCACTTTCCGCCCGACGCCGGGCAGTGCCGTAAGGCGCGCTCTCGCCTCATTTAGCGGAAGGGAAGGGTCGGAGAGGGCCGAAAGGTCGAGCCTGCCCTCCGCCACCGCACGGGCCGCGGCCAGAAGATACGGCGCGCGGTACCCCGCCCGCACAGGGGCCAGGTCTTCGGGCGAAAGCAAAGCCAGCGTTTCCGGCTCGGGAAAGGCGTAACCCGACGGCGTCGGCCGCCCGAAATGCCGGGCCAGCCGCTCTACCAGCGCGGTAATCCGCGGGATGTTGTTGCACTGGGACAGGATAAATGTGCATAGGGTTTCGAACGGTTCCTGCCGGAGGATGCGGATTCCGTCCCCAAATTCCGCCGCCGCCTTTAAAAACGGGTCGCCGGCGATTTGGGCGCGGTACGGTTCGTAGGGCCGGTCTATGTCAAAATATGTCCGCCAGAAGGCGGCAAAGTCCTCCGCCGGGCAAAGAAGCCTGGTTTCGTTCCGGCTGCCCGAAACGAAAATCTCCCGCCCGCCGGCAATGCCGAAAAAGCCTTCCGCCTTTGGCTGAAAACGGAAACACTGGCCGCAGGTGAAGGTTTTTTGAGGATCGAACGCATGTTCCTTTGTCAAAACGGTTTCGCCCGGGGTAACGGAAATCAACGCAGCGGATTCTCCTGGGAAAAAGTGTAAAGAAGTTGCAAATTGCAAAAAAAATCCTTGGATATCTCTCCAAGGATATTATAACATAACAGTTTTGAAATGTCGAGTAGTTTTGTAGTCGATTTGCGGGAAATTAGAAGCTTGTGTGGTCCGGATGGTTGCCTGCGCCACAAGGATTTTCCATTTGGGTGAGGGTTTCCATGTCCTCTTCGGAGAGGACGAAATCGAAAATCTTCGTGTTCTCCTCGATACGGGAGGGGGTGACCGACTTGGGCAGGGGGTTGAAGCCCATCTGCAGGCTCCACCGCAGGGCTATTTGGGCCGGGGTCTTGTTGTACTTCTCCGCCATTTTTACCAGGGTTTCCGCCGAGAGCAGCTTGCCGGTGCCCAGGGGGCTGTAGGCCTGGAGGAGCACATTATGTTTTCTGCAGTGCTCGACGGTTTCGGGCTGGGCAAAGCCGGGGAACAGGCGGATCTGGTTGACCATGGGCACGACCCGCGCGGTTTTTAGGAGCGCGTCAAAGTGGTGGGGCAGGAAGTTGCTGACGCCGATGGCGCGGATTTTGCCCTCGAAGTACAGATCCTCCATGGCGCGCCAGGTTTCGGCGTTGGCTTTTTCCCAGTTGTCCCGGTACATTTTGGGGTTGGGCCAGTGAATCAAATAGAGGTCGAGCACGTCCAGGCCCAGTTTCCGCATGGATTCGGCGAAGGCCGCCCTGGTTTCCTCGTACCCGCGGACGCTGTTCCAGAGCTTCGTGGTGACAAACACATCCTTGCGGTCCACGCCGCTTTCGACCAGGCCCAGGCCGACGCTGGCTTCGTTGCCGTAGACGGCGGCCGTGTCAATGTGGCGGTATCCGCAGGCGAGGGCCGCCTTGACGGAGTCTACGCACACGTCGCCGTCGGGGGTCTGCCAGGTGCCAAAGCCCACGCAGGGGATTTTTACGCCGTTGGCAAGGGTGTAGACATCGGTTAAGCTTTTCATTGGTGCACCATTCCTTTCTCGTCAAAAGCGCGTGATGTCCGTTTCTTTCCCTTATTGTACGGTAGCCGGAAAGGCTTGTCAACCGTCGGAGGCAAAGGGGCATAAGTTTCATTTTTCTTGCATTTTTTCTTAATCCTGTGTTATAATTATTCCAAATACGGATGAGAAAAAACATCTGTTTTGATATCAAATG
>JAKPBM010000399.1 GCA_029778935.1 Bacillota bacterium
TTCAGGCTGCTGCCGGGGATGATGGGCAGGTTCGTCCGGGGATCGCGCACGACGGGGCTGTCGATGGCGCCGATGCCTGAAAAGGAGTCCGAACCGCCGATATGTAAGCCGGTCAGAACTTTTAATTCGGTTCTAAGTATCAGTTTTCCGCCCATTGGCTGTTCCTCCCGTTACTCGCTTTCGCTGAAGAAGCGGTGATAGGCCACCAGCGCTTCCAGATACCGGCAGAAGCGGATGAATTTCTGCCGGCTGTCGCCGATGCTTTTGAGATAGTTGATGATTCTGCTTTCCTCCACAAAGGGCTTCACGTTGTTTTTGTCCCGGCCGGCTTCGTACAGGATGCGCACCCGCAGCATGTTCAGCTTGTCCAAGCTCTCTTTGGCGAGGGTTTCTTCCTTCCGCCGGCTTTCGACGTTGTAGATGTCGTTGGCGATGGAGAGAAAGCCCCGGATTTTGGAGGTGGAGATTTTAAAATTCCCGTTTTGCATCACCTTTTCCGCCGCTTCCACGTATTCTTCCGGCAGTTCCATCGGCGGGTGGAGCGGGGTGACGGTGGTTTGCGGGGCGGGTCTGTTATTTTGGCGGGGGTTTCGGTAATCGTGGTAAGCCATCACGGACATCTCCTTTTTCTGACAGAGTACAGATAGATGTAGATCGCCGTTATGAGCTGCCGCCGGTCGTTTTTGTCGGAGATCCACCGGAACATCTCTCTGCTGAAGAGTTCGTAGGTTTTGTCGGGTTTGCCCTTCGGCTTCATGCGGGCCAAAAGGTAGGCGTAGCGGGCCACGTTGATTCTGTCGTCGCTGCTTTGCAAAAGGGAAAGCAGCCGGTGCAAAGCGGCCGTGCCGGCGACCGGTTCCTGAGGGTCAAAGAACCGCCGCAATAGGCCAAGTTTTTCGCCGAGTACTTTACTGGTAAAGACTTCCCAAGGGTAGGTGTGCTCTTCCCTTTCGGAAAACACCGTCACCGCATTTTTGGCCGGAAGGGATTTGGACTTATCCTCCAGACGTTCCGTCTCCCGTGCGGATTTATAGATGGGGTACTTTTCCCGGAACAGGCCGATGCCGGCGGAAAGGGTCAGCCGGCCCATGGCATACCGGCGGAATGCATCGGCGATGGCGACGGCGGAGCGGATGACGTCCTCCCACGCCCCGACCAGAAACACGTCGTCGCCGCCGGAGTAGACGACGGAAACCCGGTTTGTAAGAATCCGGTTCATGTAGTATTTAAAAAACAGGGAAAGCTGCCGGGAAAACGCCGCCGTCCGTGTCAGCGTGCAGTAGCGGTAGCGGACGGCCGGGTCGGGGGAGTCTTTCTCAAACCCGCGGACGAAGGCCAAACCCAGATTGTCCACGTCCATGCGCAGCACGGCGTAGCGTTTGATGCCGGTGGACTCGGTCAGAAGGTCGCTCATGAGGCTGCTCCAGGCGTAGTCGGCCACGTAGACCTTGTTGGCGCCGGGGAAGGCGGCGGAAGGCTCGTTTTTGCAGTACACCCGCAGCAGACTGCCGGTTTTGGCCCATTCCAAAGCTTGATTCTCGTCGGAAAAGTGGAGATACACATCGCCGGAAAGACCGGGCAGACGGAAGCCCTTTGCGCCCGGCAAAAACGTTTTGGAAATCACGTACAGGCCGCTGGAAAAGACGGCATGGGACACGGCGGAGAAGGCCTCGCACCATTCGCAGATGTCTTTTTCGGCGGAAAGGGTTGCCGTTTTGCCGCAGATGCGGCATTCCCGTAAGGCAGAAACGGCGGGCCGGTTTAAAAGCCGGATTTCCTCGGCGGAATACCGGCGCATTTTCTTGTCGCTTAGTTTTCTGGACAGGCGGATGAATATGTTGGCGTAGGGGCGGCGCTCCGCCGGTTGGTTCATGAGGTCATGGCCGCTGCATTCCACGTAAGCCGCCGCCATATGCAGGGAAGCCTCAAACTGTTCGATGAGCCAGCGGTTGACGGTTTCGCACACCTTCTCGATTTGGGCTTTCACCGCCTCCGTGTTGGGCAGAAGCAGGTAGCAGTGGCCGCCGCCCGAGTAGATGAGGTTGGCCCGGGTCAAACCGGCGGCTTCCAGCAGGGTGTCGATGCAGTGTTCCAGAAAGATTTCCAGGAAAAAGGAGCGCATGCGCAGGGATTTCAGCGCGTGCTCATAGTCGACGGAGTAGATAAAGCTTTGAATGCCCGACAAATCCAGGCTTAAAAGCAGAAAGGCCTTCCGGGCAAGAAACGCCTGCTCGTTTTCATACAGTTCCGTTTTGTAATCCGAAACGGAATGGGCCAGCAGGTATTCGCTTAGGCAGCTGCCCACGCAGGCGGCCGTTTTGCTGTGGTCATACAGGGAAACATCCGCCGCATCCGGGGCCGCGCCGGAAGGGACGAAGGAAGCATACTGTTCCAGCACTTCCAGCAGGGCGTTGACGCTGGGGTTTGTCCGATAGGAACCCAGGGCCTGCCGGATTTCCGCCGCAATCCGTGTGTAATCTGCAGCGCTTAGCGGCTTTGCGCTTTCCGACGGGAGGGGGATGCGTTCGGATGGGGTCTGCCATTCCAGGCTCTTATGAGCAAAATCCCCGTGCAGCCGGTTGAAAACGGAGTAGAGCGGGGCATCCTTCGGATGAAGCGGGTCCGCGCTCTTTTCCGCAAGCCTGCCTGCGGCGATATGGCCGGCCAGATACGCTATGTAGGCGGGGGAATCCGCAGGGAGTTGGGCGTGTTCCAGCGCGGGCTTTTGTCGGAACCTGGCGCATTGCAAAAGGGCCTCGTCATGGCAGAAACTTTCGGCAAAATGCAAATCGGGGCCGCTCTGGCCGCCCGCCGTTTCCGAACGCGACGCCAGCTCCTCCAGGCCCTGCAGCAGGCACCCGATGGTCACTTTTTCCGTCACAGGATTCATAGGGCCGCTCCTTTTTTCTGGAGAGTGTTGCAAGTGAACGCAGCGGGAAAGCCGCCGCGTCAGAAGACTTTTGCGCGGGTCCAAAGTATCGTTATACCTTATTATACTTTGTAAATGTTTTCCAATCAAGAAATATTACATATTTTGACAAAGGGAAACATCCGCCGGCGGTAGGCAGTCACCGTTGCGTTTTGGTTCAGCAAGCGGGTTCCAGGGTTTTGATTGTCGTTTCTTTATGAGTATGGTATAATACTTGTGTAATTTAATTGTTAAAAATACTCAATAAATACATGCTATATTTCTTCCCTGCGTGCTCAAGCCGGTTTGCAGGCCGCATAGGGCATCCTTCTGTGCGCAGAATACCAGAGGAAAAGCAGGCAAGGTTTTCAAAACGGGTTTGGAGGAGTTTCATGAAGCGAAGCACGGTTATTGTCGTCATCCTCACGGCTCTTGCGGTGGTTATCGGTTTTTTTGCGATACTGTCCAACAGCAAACGGGAGATTCCAGGCAAAGAGCAGGGGCCGGAGGAACTGGTTATATACAGCGCGCACCCGTTGGAGCTTTTGCGGCCGCTGGTGCGGGAATTTGAAGCCCGGACCGGAATTCTGGTCAAGGTGGTCAGCGGGGGGACCGGCATGCTGATTGACCAGATTGAGGCCGAGGCCCAAAGCGGGCAGCCTGTGGCGGACATATTGTGGAGCGGGTCATTGTCCACCTTAAAGCCCCATACGTATCTGTTTGAGGAATATACATCGCCCAACGAGGACTTTGTGCACGACAAGTTCAAAAACGACGACGGCGTGCTGACAAGGTTTTCCATTGTGCCGAGCATTTTGATGGTCAACACGGACTTGGTCGGCGACATTGAGATTAACGGGTATCAGGACCTGTTAAATCCTTTGCTGAAGGGGAAAATCGCCTATTGCAACCCGTCGGTTTCCTCCTCCGCCTTTGAGCATTTGATCAACATGCTCTACGCCATGGGGAACGGGGTGCCGGAAGCCGGCTGGGAGTATGTGAAACAGCTTTGCAAAAACCTGGACGGCCATCTGCTTAGCAGTTCGACGGAAGTGTATCAGGGAGTCACGAACGGGAAATACGTTGTCGGCCTGATTTTTGAGGACGCTGCCGTGGATTTGGCCCAGAACGGCGCCCATATCCGGATTGTGTATATGGAGGAAGGGGTCGTCACCACGCCGGACATCATCGCCATCGTCAAAAACGCGCCCCATGGGGAAAACGCGCGGCTGTTTTTGGACTTTGCGACCAGCTACGAGGTCCAGACCATGCTGGTCACCAAGCTGAACCGCCGGTCGGTGCGGGTGGACGTGCCGGCGCCAAAGAATCTGAAACCGGAAGCGGAGTTTAACGTGCTGACAGTGGATATCGAGAAGGTCAACAAGTTGAAACGACAGTGGATTTACGACTTCCTGGATATGTTCCTGGATGCCAGCGATTCGGTATTGCAGCAATGAAAGATAAGAGTGAAAAAATGAAGAAAACCGTATATTTCAGCGACATAGTCAGACGCCTGTTTATCGTGTACGCCATCACGCCGGCTTTCTGCATCGTATTTTTGTGCCTGGTGATTGTGATGGGCGTCTGGCAGTTTACCGTGCGTGTCGCCAGTCAGGACGCCATTACAAAGGTCGGCAGCGCGATGGAATCCGCCGTTGGGGCCTATTCCGAGAAACTGCAGGCGCTGTCCAAAGAAGAAACCCTGCTGGAAGACGTCGCCCGCATAGACCGGCAGGTGGAAGTCTACGGAATGCTGTACCAGCTGCACCTGACCACGGGGTATAAGGGGCAGTTATATATCCTGGACGGCCAGCTGAACGAAGTGTTCGGCAGCGGCGAGGAGCCGGGGTTTCTCGTGGACAACACCACCGCAAACTGGGGCATCCTGCGGGAAGTCCGCCTGCAATCGGACCGGGTTTCGTATCAGCTGGTAAACGATGAGAAAAAACTGCTCTGTGTGGGAACGGGCATTCCGGGGGAAAACGGACCGGCCGGCTACATCGTCGCCACGTTTGAGGCCAAGGAGTTTGAGCGGCTGCTAACGCAGGTTTCGCCGGACATGATCGTGACCGATGCCAACGGATGGGTTTTCGTCACCAATCACTACGGCTTCCAGGACCCGTTAGACAGGCTCACCCATGACATCATGCAGGCAAGCGGCTTCATAGAGCATCTGGGCAACACGTATTTTCTGTCCCAGGGCCGCGTACTCGACAATACGTTCCGAATCTACTCCGTCACCAGCTTTGACATCGAGTCGGAGATGTTCCGCATCATGGGCGTATTTACCCTGTTCATTTTTGCCGCAACCATCAGCATAACCTATTTTACGAGCCGGAAAGTCGCCAACGCGAGCACGAAGGACATCCACAAAATCGCGGAAGCCTTTGAGCGGGCGAAAAAAGGCGATCTGGAGCATTATCTGGACATCGACAGCTGTGTTGAATTCCAGGAAATCGGGGAAGCCTATAATCTGATGCTGGACGGGCTGAAAACCAACATGCGGGAGAACCAGCAGCTGTCCCAGCTGGCGGCTTTTGCCCAGGTAAAGCAGCTGGAAGCCCAGTTTAACCCCCATTTCCTGTTCAACACCCTGGACAACATCCGCTTTATGAGCAAAATTGACCCCGAAGCGACGGATAAAATGATCATCGCCCTTTCTAACCTGCTCCGCTACAGCATCAAAGACGCCCAGGAGGAAGTGCAGGTGGAGGAGGATATCCAGTACACGGAAAGCTATCTGACCATTCTCAAGATCCGGTACAACCGAAGGCTTACCTATTCCATTGAAATTGAGGACAGAGTCAGACGCTGCCGGATTCCCAAGTTCTTGCTGCAGACGATTATCGAGAACGCGGTGAAGTACGGGTATGCCGACAAGGAAACCCTGCACGTATCGATTCGGGGCTTTCAGAGAGGGAACGACCTGATTTTCATCTGCGAGGATAACGGCTCGGGCATTTCCGAAGCAATGCTGCGGCAGATCCGGGCCAATCTGCAAATGCCGTTCAACAACAAGGAGCATCACGGGCTGTACAACATACACCACAGGATCCGGCTGATGTACCACGGGGATTACGGCGTTTCCCTGGAAAGCAGGCTGGGCGAGGGCACCACCGTAACCCTGCGGCTTCCGTTCCGCGTCGGTTCCGGGGATTAGCTTGTCCATGCAGAGTCAAAGAAGGAGGGTGATGGAATGCTGAAGCTCTTGATTGTGGAGGATGAGGATATTATAAGGAAAGATAAGGAAAGGCCTGGCGTATACCATCGACTGGCTCAGCCTGGGCTATATTTTGGCAGGGGAGGCCAGAAACGGGGAAGAGGGCCTGGAAAAAATCATCGAACTGCAGCCGGACGTGGTGCTCTCCGATATCATGATGCCGAAACTCAGCGGGCTGGAAATGATCCGGAAGGCCCAGGAGTTTGCGCGGTTTAAAAGCGTCATCCTCACAAGCTACGCCGAATTCGAATACGCGCGGGAAGCCATCGAGCTGAAAGCCTATCAGTACGTGATGAAGCCCGTGGACATGTAGGAACTAAAGGCGCTGATGACAAGGCTCCGGCATGAAATCGAGTCGGAGCGGGAAAAAGAGCTGATCGTGCAGCAAAGGAACCAGCTGAAGGATATCGAGATTCTGGCCAGCCTGGAAACTTACACCAACCCGTATGTTCGCAAGGTAATTGATATCATAAAAGAGCGATATATGGAAAAGCTGAATCTGGAGAGCCTTTCGGAAGAGCTGATGGTGAGCAGCAGCTACTTAAGCAGAAAAATCAAGGAGGAAACCGGCCATACCTTTTTGGACCTGTTGCACATGTACCGGGTGGTACAGGCCATTCGGCTTCTTCGGGCGGGCACGTACCGGGTGTACCAGATTTCCGACATGACCGGGTTTTCCGATTACAAGCACTTCTGCGCGGTGTTCAAGCGCTACACCAACAGCTCCCCTACGGAGTTCGCCAGACCGGGCGACCACGCCAGGTAGTTCATTTTTGCGGACAATTATACTTAAATTTAGGTATCCGCAAAATGAAAAAAATATTAAGATTAAGATGCAAACATGATTCGTGCGAACATGTTTCATCAAATCTTTCAGAAAGGGTGCCAACCTTATGAAGAAGCTTTTGTCCGTTCTTCTAATTCTTGCTACTGTCGTAACGCTTTTTGCCGGCTGCGCAGGCAAAAAAGAGACAGAAAAGAGCGAAGTGGAGAAGATCATTGAACAGGCGCAGACGATGACTCTGCAGGAGCTCTATCAGAAGGCGATCGAAGAATCCAAGGGCAAGACGATGTACGGCATCGGCAACTCCAGCCGCGGTGCCACCGCCGCCACCAGCTTTATCGAAGAGCTGAAGAAAATCGATCCCACCTATGACGGCGTCATTGAATGGTCTCAGCCGAAGAACAACTCCATCTTCACGCTGCTGAACGCGGATATCAACAGCTCCACCCACACCTATTCCATGACGCTGATCCAGGACGGTAACCAGATCCAGAGCAAAATGATCAACACCGGCAACCTGCTCAACTTCATCCCCAAGGAATGGGCGGAAGCGGAAGGCGTCAACGTGGAAGCGGACGGCAACCCGCTTACCCTGCAGACCCTGAGCAAGGTGTTCATGTTCAACAACCTCGGCAACAAGACGTATACGAACGTCTGGGATTTCGTGTATGAAGGCGAAGCCCCGCTGTTCATGGGCGTCGACTCCGAGCCTGTCGGCAAGAACTTCCTGTACATGCTGACCCACGACAAGTACGCCACCATGCTCAAGGAAGCCTTTGACGCGCTGGACAGCACCAAGAAGGCCTACTTCCAGAAGACCATCGACGAAGTGGCCGGCGACGCTGCGTCCCTCGGCCTGACCAGCCCCAATGCCAAATACGCGCTTGCGTTTATCAAGCTGTGGTGCGAAGCCTACAATGAAATGACCGACGACGGCCCCATCTGCAACGAGCTCGTAACGAACTCCGCCGTGGGCGCCACCGGTCTGCTGGTGTACTCCAAACTGCGCTCCGTGGAAGAATCCGACACGGTTTCCGTTAACAACATCACCGTCGCGGCCTATCAGGACAACTACGTCGGCTTTGGCGGATACGGCTACAAGCACTATCTGATGGTTGTCAAGACCGCTCCCATGCCCTGGACGGCCTGCGCCTTCATCGCCTACATGGTGACGACGGAGGAAGGCTTCTACGCCTGGGGTAAGGACATGGGCGGCTACAGCGCCAACCCGAACATTAACCAGGACCACTCCAAAGACGGCTACGTCGACGGCGAAAACAAGTTCCCGGCTAAGAACGACCGCGGCTATGACTGGTGGGTAAGCGAAGACGGCGGCGCCCTGGTCATCGAAGATCCCAAGTACTGCGCGGAAGTTTCGTTCAACATGGGCGACTGGATCGACGTTATCATCGGCAACAAAGCGGCTCGTTAGCAAACCTGTCTGACCGTTAATAGGTTCATTGCAGAAGTCCGGGCAACCGGACTTCTGCAATGAACTCTCGGGAAGGTCAACTCCGGCTACTGAGAAAGGCAGTCATTCTGTTGACCGCTCAAGGGTTTGTGACAGGCCTAAGTGAACAACAGAATGGCTTTAAATCTCTATTTTCACAGGAGGTAAGTATGCACACCGCAAGTAAAGCAAGAGTTGGTTTCAATAAAGTATTGACCTTCCTGTCGAAACCGCACAATGTGGTCTTGCTGATATTAGGTATTATTCTTTCCTTTACGACCATCGCTCCGATTGTTTCCATCTTTAAAGATACGGTTTCGGTACATCCGGGCTCCGTGGACGCTTACCTTTCGGGAAAGACGTCCGGCTTCACGCTTGTCAACTGGATTGACCTCTTTACGGGTACGTTGAGCCGGCAAAACGTGTGGATGCCCCTGGGCAACACCATTTTGCTTGCCGTCTTTACCTGCATCGGCTCCATTGCCATCGGCGGGATTTTCGCCTATCTAGTGACAAGAACGAATCTTAAATTCAAAGGATATCTTAGCTCCATCTTCATCTTCCCCTATATCATGCCCCAATGGACCTTGGCGCTGGTATGGAGAAACCTTTTCAACAGCAACGCCGTAACCGGCGGTTCCGACGGTTTGCTGGCCTCCATTTTCGGCGTAAGGATGCCGGCCTGGTGGTGCCAGGGCCTGTTCCCCAGCTCGGTCGTGCTCGCTCTGCACTACGCCCCCTTTGCCTATATCCTAATCGGCGGCATCTTTAAGAACATGGACGCCAACCTGGAGGAAGCGGCAGTAAT
>JAKPBM010000425.1 GCA_029778935.1 Bacillota bacterium
TGCAACTATAAAATATCTGAAAGGACAGGGGTGGCCGTGAATATTCAGGTTGGAGACCGGCTGTTAATGAAAAAGCCGCATCCCTGCGGCGGGAACATCTGGAAAGTGACCCGCATCGGCCTGGACTTTCGCATGGTCTGCGAAACCTGCGGAAGGGAGATTTTGATCCCCCGGACAAAGGCCGAAAAGGGCGTCAAACGGGTGATCAGGGACGAAAGCGTTACAAAAAGTTAACATGTAGATTGTTCGGCGGGGGTATAATACAGGTAGAATACGAAAAGAGGGTGAAAAAATGCCTCCGAAAAAGATGCTTATAGCGGAAGACGACTTGAACATCCTGGAACTTCTGCGCATGTACATGGAAAAAGAGGGCTTTCAGGTCGAAACGGCGACGGACGGGGGCGAAGCCCTGACCAAATACAAGAAGTTTAACCCCGACATCATCCTGCTGGACGTGATGATGCCCGTTTTGGACGGCGTGGAAGTCTGCGCCAGCATCCGGCGGGAATCCAAAGTGCCGATTATCATGCTCACCGCCAAAGGCGAAGTGGACGACAGGGTCCACGGCCTGGAAAGCGGCGCTGACGACTACATCCCCAAGCCCTTTGAAATGCGGGAAGTCATCGCCCGCATCCGCGCCGTTTTGCGCCGGACGGATGCCGCCGCCAGCGAGCAAAACGGCAAGCGCATCGAACTGGACAATCTGGTCATCGACATCGAGTCGTACCAGCTGGTGGTTAAGGGCGTGCCCATGGATATCCCGCCCAAAGAGCTGGAGCTTTTGTAGTTCCTTGCCAAAAACGCCAACAAGGTGTTCACCAGAGACCAGCTGTTGGACCAGGTCTGGGGCTTTGAATACTTCGGCGACACGCGCACGGTGGACGTGCACATCAAGCGTCTGCGGGAAAAGCTGGAAGGGGTCAGCGACAAGTGGTCGCTGAAAACCGTCTGGGGCGTCGGGTATAAGTTCGAGAAACTGGCGTAAGATACGGGTAATGGAAAGGGAAGGGCGCGTTTGCCGATGAAAAAGCTTGCCATACGGAATTTCATGCTGACGGCGCTCGTTATCATCATCTGCCTGGTTCTGCTTTGCTCGATGCTATTAGTGCAGTTTTACCGGTACTCGGTGGCGGAGCGCATCGAAGGCATGGAAAAAAGCGGACGGGCCGTCTCTCTCTACGCCCTGGTCTGGGTAACCGAGCCGTATCGGCTCAGCCGGTGGGAAGTTTCCCGTTTGCTCTATGAGGAAGCCCAGGCCAACAACGCCCGGCTGATGATCGTGGCCGCCAACGGAGACGTTAAACTCTTTGCCGACCCCTTAAGCACCGGCACCTCCGGCACCCTCAGCAGCTCGGTGATGGAACGTCTCAGGCAGGACGGCCAGTACCGGGAGCTGGGTACTCTTAACGGGTACTTCAAGAACAAGCTTTTGACCATCGGCATACCTTTGTACGACAGCCTGGGAAATATGCGGGGCGCCGTGTTTGTTTCCACGCCGACGGAGCATCTGACCACGATTTTCCAGGAATTTTTGGAAAGCGTTTTCTTTGTGGCCTTTTTTGTCATGCTGGTGGCGTTCGCGCTGACGTTTTTCGTTTCGGAAAAGCTCACCAAACAGCTGGCGGACATGGCCCACGCGGCCCGGCGGTACGCCATGGGCCGGTTTGAGACCCGCGTCGTCATCCAGGAGGACCAGCCGGTGGAGCTGGTCGACCTGGCCAACTCCTTTAACTATATGGCGGAGTCTTTGCAGAAGCTGGAGCAGCTTCGAAGCGAGTTTGTGGCCAATGTTTCCCACGAGCTGAAAACGCCCCTGACGGCCATCGGCGGCTTTGTGGGCGGCATGCTGGACGGCACCATCCCGCCGGAAAAACAGGAGCATTACCTGCAGATTGTGCAGAACGAAGTGCAAAGGCTTTCGCGGCTGATTTCCCGGCTTCTGCAGGCCAGCCGGCTGCAGTCGGGCACGGCGCAGATGAACATAAGGCAAATCGAGCTTTGCGAGGAAGTGCGCAACGTCATCATCGGCCTGGAGCCGCAGATTGCCGCCAAGCAGATGCGGGTGGAAGTAAACCTTCCAAGGGAGAAAATCTACGTGGACGCCGACAAGGACGCTCTGCGGCAGGTGCTGACCAACCTTTGCGACAACGGCGTAAAGTACGGCGTGCAGAACGGGCTTTTGTCCGTCACCGTCACTCTCAAGGGCGACAAGGCCCACGTCTCCGTCTACAACACGGGGCCGGGCATTCCCGCCGCCGCTTTGCCGTATATCTTCGACCGCTTTTACAAGGCCGACCGCTCCCGCGGCCTGGATAAGCAAAGCACCGGCTTGGGGCTGTATATCACCAAGTCGATTCTTCGGAACATGAACGAGGAAATCTACGCCGAAAGCCGGGAAGGCGAATACGCCCGCTTCACCTTTACCCTTACCTTGTCCAAGTTCCAGAGCAAGCCGGAACTGAAAAGCTAGCATTCAAAATCTACACACGATTTGTTCAGATTTTCTGCCAAAATCATTCACAGTTTCCTCACAATCAAAGCGGCTGTCTGCTTTACAATATAGGTACAGAAAATGAAGAAAACGGGTGATACAATGGCAAACGACAACAACGGCTGGAACTCCTATGGTTATAACTACGGCCAAAGCGACATCAACTTCAACGTGAGGAAAAAGCACAACAGAACGATTGTGGCCCTGTCGGTGCTGTGCGCCGTGCTGCTGCTGTTTGTCGGCTCGGCGGCGCTGTATGTCTGCCTGCAGGGTGTCGCCATCGTCTCCGGCTCCGACGGCAAGGTTGCCATCGTCATCGGGAAAAACGCCAGCGGCGGTTCCCCCTTTGACCTTGCGGAGAATCCTCCCGAAACCACTGCCGTCACCACCGCCGCCGTGACCCTGTCCATTCAGAACCCGCCCGAAAGCGCGGCCACGCAGACAAACCCCACCGGCGCGCTCACCACCCGTGAAATTGCCGCCAAAGTACGCCCCTCCGTGGTTGGCATTCTGGCGAGCAGCCGGTATTCCATGAGCCCGAAACTGGGTTCCGGCATCATCTGGACGGAAGACGGCTACATTATCACCAACCAGCACGTGATTTCCGGCATGACGGACATTACGGTGGTGCTGGAAAGCGGCGATCGGTACCCGGCGACGCTGGTCGGGGAGGACGAGTATTCCGACCTGGCGGTCATCCGCATCGAGGCCACCGGCCTGCCGGCGGCGGAGTTTGGCAACTCCGACGCTCTGCAGGTGGGCGACAAGGCCGTCTGCATCGGCACGCCTTACGACCTGAGCCTGATGGGCACTACGACGGAAGGCATTATCTCCGCTATTAACCGCGACATCGTCTATGAAAACCGGGTCATGACGCTGATTCAGACCGACGCCACCATCAACCCCGGCAACTCGGGCGGCCCGCTGGTCAACGAGTACGGCCAGGTGGTCGGCATCACGTCCATGAAAATTATGAACGAGTACCAGGAGTTTGAAGGCCTTGGCTTCGCCATCCCCATCAACACGGCCAAGGGCATCATTGAAGAGCTGGTCACCTACGGTAAGGTCGTCGGCAAGCCCGCGTTGGGCATTTCCGGCCGGATGCTGAGCGCCTCGACGGCGGCGGCCAACAACGTGCCCATCGGCCTTTATGTGTCGGAAGTCTACTCTGTCAGCGACGCCTACAACAAGCTCCGCCCCGGCGACATCATCACGAAGATCGACGGCACGGAGATTACCGATCTGGCCATCTTCAACAAGATCAAAAACCAGCACAAGGCTGGCGATACGGTCGTGCTGACCGTCTACCGGGACATAAACTTCTACGACGAGCTGCCCGGCGTGACGCTGGAAATCACCGTAACGCTGATTGACGAAGAGCTGATGACCGAGCAGACGCAGACAACGCCCCGGACAAGATAAAAAACAGGCAGGCAATTTTGCCTGCCTGTTTTTGCTAGGTTAGAAAATGGTCTGCAGTAGGGCCTGCACGCCCAGAGCCACAAAGACGACGGACGTGTCGATGCACACACCCAAGGCCATGGGCTTCCAGCCGGCGGCAAAGACGTCCTGAAAGCCT
>JAKPBM010000430.1 GCA_029778935.1 Bacillota bacterium
GGCGGGGCCGGCTTCGCTTTCCGTTTCGGGCGCGGGCGGCTCGGCGCTGGATTCCTCCTGCGGCCCGTGTTTTAAAACGGGTATGTACCAGCGCAGGTTTCTTCGAATGGAGAAGTAACCGATGACGGACGCAAGCAGCGCACCAATACTGTCCACGATAATGTCTTTCATGGTGTCGCTCAGGGCGGCGCGGCCGGTTAAGACCGTCCCGTCGGCGGTGATGAATTTCTGCATATTGACGCCCAGGGCGCCGTCGATGATAAACTCCACCACTTCCCACACGGCGCCGATCATGACGGAGAAGGAAAAGGCAAACAGCACAACAAAAATCGGCGACAGGCGGACGGAGACGTGTTCGTCCCGGTTTAAAATGGTTACGACCATCAGGCCGAAAAAGCCCGTCATGACGCTGCTTAAAAAGTGCATCACACTGTCCCAGAAGGGCACCAGGTAGTAAAAACTCTGCACTTCCCCGAGGAAAATGGAGCTGTAGAGGAACACGATGTAAAACCCGTACAGCATGCCGGGGATTTCAAACCGCAGCTTTTTCTCCAGAAAGCTGGGGATGTGGATGGTCACCAGACCGAGCACGCAGTTGAAAAGCATCAGCAGGTAGTCCGCGTCGGAATGGTATCCGGCTTCGTTGGAAGCGGTGTGTTCGCCGAAAATCATGCGGGCGATGAGGTAGACAATGGGCACGGCAAAGCTCAATAGGGCGCCGGCGTACAGGATTTTTTGCACTCTTTTCACGAAAATCCCCTCCTCTCTGTTGGACTAGGCGGCGTAAAATTTTACATATGCGCCGAGCCTATTATACAATAAAAATATGAACAAAAACAGCCCCTATGACACACTTTGTTCACAGCTGGCTCCTGCGTGCTCGGTGGAGCGCGCCGGGGGGAAGATTTAGCGGTATGTTGCGTTTTCGCGGGCAAACGAAGCGGCAGGGAGGAAAAGTGACGGTATTAGTTAGGCTTTACGGGGCAGTTGGAAATACAAAGCTACCGGCGGGCGGGGGCCGCTTCAACAGGGATACGATTGGGGGAGGGATAGGTGAGGCCCTTTGGGGGGGCGGAAACGCTCCACCGGGCGACGGGGTAAACGGGGGCCTATGAGGGTGCGGAAACGCTCTATGGGGGATGCGGTATGCAATCTCTGAGGGTACGCGAATGTTCTAAAGGTTGGAAGAAACCGTCCGCTAGGACGGCATACAGAGACATCTTTCAAAACGAATTTTTTCAAACGGATAGAATGTCGTGTCGGCACGCAAAGATAATGCAATAAAAACGGCGCGGCAATTCTGCCGCGCCGTGCCTTGTATGCCGTGCCTTTTTGAATAATTGCCGTTACATTTATGTGTGGTTCTACTGTTTCGAACCGCGGCTAGGCTAATTTCGCAGTTAGCTTCGCCCTGAACTTTACACTACCGGCAGCCGAGTAATGAGCGCCGTGCAGCCGTTTGCGTGCGGCAGCATGGCCGCGGCTTCCGGGTGCACTCGGAAGCAGGAAAGCGCCGGTTCGGGCTTGCGCCGCGCTGTCAAACCGGACGAAGCAGGGCGCTGAACGGACGAAGGCAGCCGGCGTACGGGGTTGGGACGGCCAAGCAGTCCGCCCGTTCCAGCGCACGGCGGCCTAATTGCCGACGGACACGCGGATGTACAGGTGCCCCAGGTGGCCGTATCCGCTGTAACGCCCGCCGTCCAGGTTGACAACGGCGGCGTTCTCGCCGTCCAGTACGGCCTCTTCCACACGGTAGCCCGTCTGGGGGAACACGTCCTGCTCAATCAGGTTGCCTTCATAGTCGTAGCACTGCAGGACGGGCTCCTGGTGCAGCACGACGCCCGGCAGCAGATACACCGCTTTGGCAGCGGCGGCCATGCTGAAGGACGGCAGCACGCCCACGACTTTCTCCTGCGCCACGTCGTAAATCTGCGCCGAAGCGGTGGGGCCGTTTTTCTCCGTCACAATCAGAAGCAGGTCCCGGCCTGTGCAGTTGACCACCTGGTAGTTAAACAGGCTTTCGGAAGTAATCGAAAAGCCGTTGGGCGATTTGACTTCCGAAAAGAAGAAGTAGCCGTGGTTGCGCGTGTACTGGCTTTCTTCATAGTCCAGCATCATAAAGATGGGGTTTTCGCCCGGTTCGATTACCTGCCGGCCGGTTTTGTCGATTAGACCGTAGGTGCGTTCGTAATTGGCCACCCAGAAGTGGTTTTCGTCGGCTTCGATGATGTAGTCGTACTGGTTCGGCTCGATGACGACGTTGCCGTCGTAGTCTAAAACGGCCATGGTCACGTCGTGGGTGTATCCGGTGCCCCAGGTGTGCCAGATGACGTAGACGTAGTTGTCCGTAAAGCCGAAACCGGTGTAGTCGGGGTAGAGGCTTTCGATGGTGCTGATGGAAAAGACGGGGTTTTCATTAATGTCTATGATAGCGGGCTCCAGTTCGCCGCTGTAGGCGCCGGTGTAGCCGTATTGGGTGCTTAAGTCAAAGGCGTAGCGCTCGTCCGCCGCGCGAAAATTGTGGTTTAAGATATAGTACCTGGCGGACGTATCCTCCGCCGCCGGGTGGAGGTTGCCCTGTTTGTCAATCAGGTAGTTTTCCTGGTTGTAGGAAACGTGCGCGTAGCCGTTGGTAAACGCGTAGGCATGGCCGTACTGGGGCGCCAACACGACGTTGCCGTAAAAGTCGCAGTAGCCCCAGAGTTCGGTCGCCGGGTCGCGGAAGGACATCCGCCCTTCGCCAAGGCCGTACGTCAGTTCCCACGGGATGTTGAGCTTTTCCAGCTTGACTTTCGGCGCGCTGACCGACGGTTCTTCCGCCGTCGTTTCCGTCGCGCTGGTTTCCGACGGGGCGGCGGTGGTGGCCGGGTTGGTTGTGCCGGGTTTTGCCGTCTGTTCGCCGCCGCCGGGGTTTCCGCCCGCGCAGGAGGAGAGCAACAGCAGGAGAGAAGCGAAAATTGCCACGTATTTTGTTTTCTTCAGCATGCGTTTAACCCTTTCATATAGACTCGTATGGGATTTTTTACCACAGATTTTTGCATATCTCAATCGATATTTTTCGCATATGGATTCTGCGAAGATTACCAGAAAAGGGTGTCCCCCTGGGAGAGAATACCCTTTTGGCCTCGTGTGGATAAATGTCTACGTTCCAATGTGCTTCCGCGTAGTCGATGCTTGGG